>NZ_DF968231.1:0-75414 GCF_001270025.1 Streptomyces azureus
CGTTGATGCCTGCAGCGCGGGAATCTCTACTGGACGCCGCTTACACGGCGCTGGCGCGCCGGCCGTGGTCCGCCGTACGGATGGTGGACGTGGCCGCGGCGGCGGGAGTGTCCCGGCAGACGCTGTACAACGAGTTCGGCAGCAAGGACGGGCTCGCCCGGGCGCTCGTGAGGAGAGAAGCCGACGGATATCTCGCCGGGGTCGACCGCGCGCTCACCGGGCACAGCGACCTGCGCGACCGGCTCACCGCCACCGCCGAGTGGATCACCTCGGCGGCCCGCGAGAACGCCCTCGTCCGGGCCATGCTCACCGGCTGCTGGAGCGAACGGCTGCCGTCCCCGGCCCTGTCGGCCGTGCCCTCCACCTCCGCCGTACCGGCCCAGCGCCGCGCCGACGGCCCACTGCCCTCACCCGGTGACTTCGTCGTCCTCGTCCGCGACCGTGCCGTCACCGTCCTGGCGGGACCCGGCACCCCCAAGTCCGACACCGCCGACCTGGTCCGCTCCTGCGAACTCGCCGTCCGGCTCGCCCTGTCCTGCGTGGCCGCGCCACCCGGCGAGGGCGGCGTCGCCGACCTGGTCCGCAGCGCCCTTCAGCGCTAGGTCGGCTGACAGGGCGTCAGTGCGCCGAACCCGACAACTGAAGCCCGATCACACCGATGATGACGAGGCTGATCGACACGATCTTCAGCGTCGACACCAGGTCGCCGAGGAACACCATGCCGTAGATCGCCGTGCCCGCCGCGCCGATACCGGTCCACACCGCGTAGGCGGGACCCACGTCGAGTTTCTTCAGCGCCAGGGTCAGCAGGCCGAAGCTGCCGAGGGCGAAGACGCAGAACGCGACCGTCGGCCAGAGCCGTGTGAAACCGTGCGACAACTTCAGGCACACGGCGAAGCCGGTCTCGAGCAACCCCGCCACAATGACCAGCAGCCACGCCATGAGTCGTTCCTCCCGTATCCCACGTTCAGCGACCGCTTAGTCAGTTTGAGCAAGTTCGCCAGATTCCTCAGCTTCTGGGCGGCCTTGCATCCGGCTTGGTGCGATTATGCACTTACCGTCCGTACGCCATGACAAACAACGCGGAGGTCAGTCGCCTTCCTTCCGCTCCCGCGTGGCCAGCAGCCGCCGCAGCGAGTACAGCCGCGCCGGATCCGCGTGCCCCTCGGCCACCCACGCGTCCAGCGCGCAGTCCGGCTCGTCATGGCTGCACGCGCGCGGGCAGCCCTCGGTGCCCGGCTCCAGGTCGGGGAAGGCGTGGATGACCCGGGACGGGTCCACGTGATTCAGGCCGAAGGACCGGATGCCCGGCGTGTCGACCACCCAGCCGTCGCTGCCGGCCAGCGGCAGCGCCAGCGCCGAGGTGGTGGTGTGCCGGCCACGGCCCGTCACCGCGTTCACATGCCCGGTCGTACGCCGCCGTTCCTCCGGCACCAGCGCGTTGACCAGAGTCGTCTTGCCGACACCGGAGTGGCCGACGAACGCGGTGATCTTGCCGTCGAGCTGCTCGCGCACGCGGGCGACGGCGGTGCCGTTCTGGAGTTCCTCGCGGCTGGTGACGACGTAGGGGATGTCGAGATGGCCGTACAGCTCCAGCAGCTCGTCGGGCGGGGCGAGGTCCGACTTGGTCAGGACCAGCAGCGGGTCCAGGCCGCCGGCGTAGGCCGCGACCAGACAGCGGTCGATCAGCCGCGGGCGGGGCTCCGGGTCGGCCAGGGCGGTGACGACGGCCAGCTGGTCGGCGTTGGCGACGACCACGCGCTCGTACGGATCGTCGTCGTCCGCGGTGCGGCGGAGCACGGACGTGCGCTCTGCGATACGGACGATCCTCGCGAGCGAGTCCTTCTTGCCCGACAGGTCGCCCACGAGGGCCACCCGGTCTCCGACCACGGCCGCCTTGCGGCCCAGCTCGCGGGCCTTCATCGCCATGACCACACGGTCCTCGACGAGGCAGGTCAGACGGCCCCGGTCGACGGTGAGGACGAGGCCCTCGGCGGCGTCCTCGTGCTTGGGCCGGATGTTCGTCCGGGGCCGGGTGTTCCGGCGGCCGGGACGGGTGCGGATGTCGTCCTCGTCGGTGTGCTTGCCGTAGCGGCGCATGACCTGATCCCCGTGTCCTACGCCCCGAGCATCCCGGTCCACAGGTCGGGGAAGTCGGGCAGGGTCTTGGCGGTCGTCGCCACGTTCTCGATCTGCACTCCGTCGACCACCAGGCCGATGATCGCGCCGGCCGTGGCCATGCGGTGGTCGTCGTACGTGTGGAAGATCCCGCCGTGCAGCCGGCGCGGGCGGATGTGCAGACCGTCGGCGGTCTCCGTGACGTCACCGCCGAGTTCGTTGATCTCCTTGGTCAGCGCGGCCAGGCGGTCCGTCTCGTGCAGGCGCAGATGCGCCACGCCGCGCAGGGTCGACGGGGAGTCGGCGAGGGCCGCCACCGCCGCGACGCCCGGCGTCAGCTCGCCGACCTCGCTCAGGTCGACGTCGATGCCGTGGATCGAGCCGGAGCCGGTGAACGCGAGCCCGAACTCGGTCAGTTCGCAGGAGCCGCCCATCTCGGTGAAGATCTCGCGCAGCCGGTCACCGGGCTGGGTGGTGCGGGAGGGCCAGTCCGGGATGACGACCCGGCCGCCCGTCACCAGCGCGGCCGCCAGGAACGGCTGGGCGTTGGACAGGTCGGGCTCGATCGTCAGATCGCGGCCGAGCAGGGCGCCGGGCGTGACCCGCCAGACGTTGGGCTCGCCGCCCGACTCGGGCGTGTCCACCTGGGCGCCGACCGCGCGCAGCATGTCGACGGTCATGCGGATGTGCGGCATGGAGGGCAGCGTGGCGCCGGTGTGGCGAACCTCGACGCCCTGGTTGAAGCGCGGGCCGGACAGCAGCAGGGCGCTCACGAACTGCGACGAGGAGGACGCGTCGATGGCCACCGGGCCGCCGTCCAGGGCGCCGCTGCCGTGCACGGTCAACGGCAGCGCGCCACGGCCGTCGTCGTCGATCCGGGCACCGAGCTGACGCAGCGCGTCGATGACTCCGTTCAGGGGACGCTCGTACGAGCGGGGATCGCCGTCGAAGCGGACGGGGCCGTCCGCGAGCGCGGCGACCGGCGGCAGGAACCGCATCACCGTGCCGGCGTTGCCGACGTCGACCGTGGCCGGGCCGCGCAGGCCCGTGGGGAGGACACGCCAGGCCTCGCCGGTGCCGTCCGGGCCCACGCCCTCCTCGATCTCGATGCCCATAGCGCGCAGCGCGCCGGCCATCAGCAGGGTGTCGCGGGAGCGCAGGGGGCGGCGCAGCCAGCCCGGTTCGGAGGCGAGGGAGGCGAGGACCAAGGCGCGGTTCGTGACCGACTTGGACCCGGGCACGTGGACCGTCGCGTCGACGGCTCCGCTCGCGTGCGGGGCGGGCCAAAGGGCGGTGTCTGCGGTGTTCGGGGCCATGGGTTCACTTTATAAGGAGGCAGTGGCTCGGGTGCGGCGCCGTGGGGGCCGGTCGCGCCACGCGGGGAGCCGCACATCGGCACAGCCCCGCGTCACATCTCCAGGAGCCATCTGCCCCCACCGATCAGCGAGCACAGCGAGACCGCATGGAACAGAAACAGCCACAACCCCGCCGGCACATGCGTCAGCCGCGACAGCTGGTCCGCGTCCGAGTCCCCCGCCCCGCCCCGCGACCGCTTGGCCTGGAGCTCGAACGCCGGACGCACCCCGCCGATCAGCAGGAACCACACCACCACGTACGCGAACGCCGCCTGGACCTGCGGGCCGGCCAGCCAGGACACCAGGACGAACAGGCCGCCGGTGACGATCATGGTGAGGGCGCCGTAGGCGTTGCGGATCATCACGAGCATGGCCAGCAGCAGGGCCGTGGCCAGCCACAGCAGGAGCGTGATGCGGCCGGAGCCCAGCAGGGCCGCGCCGCCGAGGCCCAGCAGGGGCGGGGCGGTGTAGCCGGAGGCCGCGGTGAGGATCATGCCGATGCCGTACGGCTTGCCGCGGCTGACGGTCAGGCCGCTGGTGTCCGAGTGCAGCCGTATGCCCGTGAGAGTGCGGCCGGTGAGCAGGGCCACGAGCCCGTGGCCGCCCTCGTGGGCGATGGTGATGGCGTTGCGGGAGACGCGCCACAGCCCGTGCGGGATCACCACGGCGAGCGCGGCCACCAGGGTCGCGATCACGACCCACAGGTCGGGGTCGGGCTGCGTGCCGGAGACCTCGTCCCAGAGGGAGGCGAGGGAGGCGGTTGCGGTGCTGTCCATGTGCGGCGTTGGCTCCCTGTGGGCGGATGGAATCTGGCAGTGTGGCACGTATGTGCGGACGGTATGCGGCGAGTCGTAGGCCAGAGGATCTCGCAGGAACCTTTGAGGTCGAGAAGTGGGAGCCCGAGGAGACTCTGGAGCCCGACTACAACGTGGCGCCCACCAAAGAGGTCTACGCCGTCCTCGACCGCCCTCTGAAAGACGCGGACGACCCGCGACCGGTTCGGCAGCTGCGCACGCTGAAGTGGGGGCTCGTCCCGTCCTGGTCGAAGACCCCCGAGAGCGGTGCCCGGATGATCAACGCCCGCGCGGAGACCGTTCACGAGAAGCCGTCCTACCGCCGCGCCTTCACCTCCCGGCGCTGCATCCTGCCCGCCGACGGCTACTACGAGTGGGTCACCGGCACGCAGGAGCGCGAGCTGGAGGTCGAGGGGAAGAAGAAGCGGCCCCGCAAGCAGCCCTACTTCGTGACCCCGGCGGACGGGTCGGTCTTCGCGATGGCCGGGCTGTACGAGTTCTGGCGGGACAAGACGCTGCCGGACGACCACCCGCAGGCCTGGTGGGTGACGTGCTCCGTCATCACCACCGAGGCCGAGACGAGCCCGCTGGCGGTCTCCCCGGCGGACGGTCCGCGGACCCTGGCCGAGATCCACCCCCGGATGCCGCTGATGCTGACGCCCGACCGCTGGGACGCCTGGCTGGACCCGTCCCGCACGGACGCCGACGACCTGCGCGAGCTGCTCGCCCCGCCGCCCGCCGGTCTGATGCGCGCCTATCCCGTCACGACAGCCGTCAGCAACGTCCGCAACAACGGCCCGGAGCTGCTGAAGGAGCTGGAAGGGCCGGAAGAGGGCACACTCTTCTGACGTGACGGATGTGAACGATGTGACGCATGCGGCAAACGCGGCCACCGAGATCGTCGAGACCGACGCCGGCCCCGCCCGTATCACCTGGCACAAGGCGAAAAGGGCCCGGTTGGTCCTCGCCGTCAGCCACGGTGCCGGCGGCGGCATCGAGGCCCGCGACCTGAAGGCCCTCGCCGCCGTCCTGCCCGCCCACGGCGTGACCGTGGCTCGTGTGGAGCAGCCCTGGAGAGTGGCCGGGAAGAAACTCGCGCCCGCGCCCAAGACCCTGGACCTCGGCTGGCGAGACATCTGGCCCGCCCTCGCCAAGCCCGGCCTGCCGGTCGTGTCCGGCGGCCGCAGCGCCGGGGCCCGGGTCGCCTGCCGTACCGCCACCGAGCTCGGTGCTCACGCGGTTCTCGCCCTCAGCTTCCCCCTCCACCCGCCCGGCAAGCCCGAGAAGTCCCGCGCCGCCGAACTGCTGGGTTCCGGGGTGCCCACCCTGGTCGTGCAGGGCGGCAACGACCCGTTCGGGAAGCCCGGGGAGTTCCCCGAGGGGCCCTACGAGCTCGTGGAGGTGCCGCACGGCGATCACGGCTTCGCCGTCCCCAAGCGCGCGGAGATCACGCAGGAGGAGGCAGTGGCGGTCATCACGGACGCGGTCGTGGAGTGGACCGGGTCACTCGGGTAAAGCTTCGGGAATGCCGGGGCGGCGAGCACTGTTGTGCGGGACGTACGTGCTGGAGACCAGCGCCGACGCCGTAGGAGAGGAAGTCCGCCGCATGGGTTCGACCATCTGCCCGAGCCGCAGCAGCCGCGCCGACCTGGACTGGACGGTGCTGCACGCGGCCAGGACCGCCCCCATTCGGGCGGCGGGCGGACCGGATCGTCGTCTATCCTCCGATTCGGGTGAGACCGGTCTCGGTCTCACGAGAACACTGGAGGAGGTGGGTCCGGTCACTGGGACCGACGCAGGGACCGAACACGGCCAGGCGGAGCAGCCCGAGGGCCAGGGTGGCACGGGCGCGGAGACGGCCGCGGAGCGCAACGCGCGCTTCGAGCGGGACGCGCTCGAGTTCCTCGACCAGATGTACTCGGCCGCGCTGCGCATGACGCGCAACCCGGCCGACGCGGAGGACCTGGTGCAGGAGACGTATGCCAAGGCGTACGCGTCCTTCCACCAGTTCCGCGAGGGCACCAATCTCAAGGCGTGGCTGTACCGGATCCTCACCAACACCTTCATCAACTCGTACCGCAAGAAGCAGCGTGAACCGCAGCGCAGCGCGGCCGAGGAGATCGAGGACTGGCAGCTCGCCCGCGCCGAGTCGCACATGTCGACGGGCTTGCGCTCCGCGGAGTCGCAGGCGCTCGACCACCTGCCCGACTCGGACGTGAAGGCAGCGCTCCAGGCGATCCCCGAGGAGTTCCGCATCGCCGTGTATCTCGCGGACGTCGAGGGCTTTGCGTACAAGGAGATCGCCGACATCATGGGGACACCCATCGGTACGGTGATGTCCCGGCTGCACCGGGGACGCCGTCAGCTGCGCGGCATGCTGGAGGACTACGCCCGTGACCGCGGGATGGTCCCGGCCGGCGCCGGAGAGTCGAACGAAGCGAAAGGCTCGGGGTCATGAGCTGCGGAGAGCCGCACGAGACGGATTGCAGCGAAATCCTCGATCATCTCTACGAGTTCCTCGACCGTGAGATGCCGGACTCGGACTGCGTGAAGTTCGAGCACCACTTCGAGGAATGCTCGCCCTGTCTGGAGAAGTACGGGCTCGAGCAGGCCGTGAAGAAGCTGGTCAAGCGCTGCTGCGGACACGACGACGTACCGGGCGACCTGCGCGACAAGGTCATGGGGCGGATCGAGCTGATCCGCTCCGGCCAGGCCGTCCCCGACCAGGACGTCACGGCTTCGCCTGCCACGCCGCAGGAGTCCTGACACTCCCGCGCTTTTCAACTACCCCGCCTCTGACGGGGTAGTCATTCTCGAACGCATCACTCGAACGTGCTAATCCGTGGGTTATCGGCCCGCGGAACCCCCCGCCGCCGTCCTAGGCTCCGGGCCTGACGGACATGGCCGGGGGAGGGGCGCATGGAAGCGGTACCGGTACGGGCACGTGTGTACGTCGCCTGTGTCGCCGTCGCCGCCCTCCTCTGTCTGCTGCCGCTGCCGGACGTCCCGACGCCCTGGGGGGCCGTGGCGCTGCTCGCCGCGCTGTACGCGGGCTGCGAGCGCGTCGCCCGGTCCCGGTTCGTCGGGATCTCCCATCCGGCCGGGACCTTCTACCCCGTGCTGCTCGCCGGTGCCTTCCTGCTGCCCGCTCCCGCCGCCGCCCTGGTGGCCGTGCCCGGTGCGCTGCTCTCGCACGCCGAGCAGCGGCCCGTGGCGCTGCGCCGGCTCTGGCGGGCCGCCCAGCTCGTCCTCGGCGTGTGGGCCGCGGCCCGGGTGCACTGGGCGCTCGGCGGGCGGGACGCGGTCGTCGCGGGTGACGTCCCCTATGCGCTCGGGCCGGCCGGGGCGGCCGTGCTGGCGTTCTGCCTGGTGCTCGCGCTGCTGGACGGCGGGATCCTGGCCGTGGCCGAGCGGGTGCCGGTGCGGCGGGCCTGGCGGGGACTCGTGGCGCGCTCCCTCGCGCCCATCGCCGTGCACGGGCTGGCCGGGCTGATGATTGCCGTGCTGTGGCGCAGCCCGTACGGTCCCGTGGCCGCCCTGCTCGTGCTGCTGCCGATGTGCGTCTCCTGGTGGGCCTTCGCGCAGTACCACCGGGAACGGGCCGCCCACCAGGCGACCATCCGGGCGCTGGTGCAGGCCGTCGACATCAAGGACGGCTACACACGCGGCCACAGCGAGCGCGTCGGGCAGGCCTCCATGATGATCGCGCGCGAGCTGGGCATGGACGACGAGCGCGTCGAGGTGCTCCGGTTCGCCGGGATTTTGCACGACGTCGGCAAGCTGGGCGTCCCCACCCGGCTGCTCCGGAAGGACGGGCCGCTCACGCCCGAGGAGCGGCGGGTGATCGAGCTGCACCCGGAGTACGGGCACGAGATGGTGCGCGGCATCGGCTTCCTCGGGGAGGCCCGCGCCGCCGTGCTGCACCACCACGAACGGCTGGACGGCACCGGGTACCCGTACGGCCTGATGGGCAGTCAGATCCCGGAATCTGCCCGGGTCGTGGCGGTCGCGGATGCCTTCGACGCCATGACCTCCACACGGAGCTACAGCAGGGCCCGACCCGTCGCGGTCGCCCTGGCGGAGCTGAAGCGGTGCTCCGGCAGCCAGTTCGACCCGGTGATGGTCGCGGCTCTCGTGGAGGCCGTCGGCCGGGCGGGCTGGCGCCCCGCCGTGACCGCCGACGACGTTCACCCGCCCCGGGTTCCGCCGCCCGGCGCCCCCGTCTCCAGCCGGCCGGGAGCACACCGGTGAGCGCGTACCGCCCGCCGCCGCTGTTCACCCTCGTCCACGCCTGCGCCGCCCTCCTCGCCGCCGGCTCCCTCGCCGTCACCCTCTACGGCGGGCTGGAGGAACGCCGGGTCGCCCTCGCCTTCGGCGTCCTCGTCACCGTCGGGGAGCTCGCCCGGCGCAACGGTGCGCTGGTCAGGGAGCCGGCGCCGCTCGGGGCCGCCGCGGCCCTGTCGTACGCGCTGCTCGGCGAGGCCGGCGGGCGGGCCACGCACCACGGCCCCGCCCAGGTCGTCGCCGTCGTGCTGGCCGCCTCGCTGCTCGGCAGCGTGCCGCACGTGGCGCGCGGGCAGGGGCCCACGCTCGACCATCTGGCGCGCCGGGTGCTCACCGTCGCATTCGTCGCCGTGTGCTTCCAGCCCCCGTACAACCGGGGCATGTTCGACGACTGGGGAGGCCCCGCCTATGCACTGCTGCTGCTCGCGCTGCTGTCCCTGACCGCGCTGTGCGACGCGGTGCTCGCCGCCGCGCTGGCCCACTCCCGCACCGGCTGGCCCTTCGGGCCGGTGCTGCGGGACGAGCTGCGGGCCATCTGCGGCATCGGCTCCGCCGTCATCGCGACCGGGGCGGTCATGGCCCTGGCGGTCGCCGTCGTAGGGCTGTGGGCGCTGCCCGTGTTCTCCGTGCCGCTGCTGCTCGCCCAGATGTCGTTCCGGCGGTACGCCGCCGTCCGGGCGACCTACCGGCAGACCATCGCCTCCCTCGCCCGGGCCACCGAGGTCGCCGGGTACACGCCCTGCGGGCACGCCCGCCGCGTCGCCGCGCTCAGTCAGGCGGTGGGGCGTGACCTGGGTCTCACCGAGCCCGAGCTGGCCGTGCTGGAGTACGCCGCGCTCATGCACGACATCGGCCAGCTGAGCCTCGTCGACCCGGTGCCGGCGGGCGCCACCGCCGGTCTGCCCGCTGCGGAAGCGCGGCGGATCGCGCTGCTCGGCGGGGCCGTCGTACGGCAGACGGGCGTCGACGAGGCGGTCGCCGTGGTCGTGGAGCGGCAGGCCGACCCCTACGCGGAGCAGCCGCTCGCCGCGCGGATCGTCCGGGCCGTGAACGCGTACGAGGAGAAGTCCCGGGAAGGCGGCCTGGGCGGACCGCTGACGGCGCTGGAGGAACTCCGGCTCGCCACCGCCGGGGAGTACGCCCCGGAGGTGGTGGAATCACTGGCGCGGGTACTGGCCAGGAGCAGTCTGACCTTGCCCATGACGGGGTAACCCATGGGTAATGAGCGCCCCGGAGGCCGTACGTGGTTGGATGCGAAGAAGAAGGTGTCCGGGGGCTCGAAACACAGCTACGGCCAGCCCACCGCACGGAACTGGCAGGCGGGAATCGTGAGGATCTTCGGCAAGGGACGGCACCGGCCCTCCGCCTCCTGGCGGCAGGCCACAGACCGGGCGTTCACTCTCATCGGCGACGGCCGGTACGAGGACGCCGGCGCATTGTTGACACGTGCCGCCGACCTGGAGCCCTGGCTGTCCGAGTCCTGGTTCAACCTCGCCCTGCTGCACAAGTTCCGGCACGACTGGGAGCAGGCGCGGGCGGCGGGGCTCAGGGCGGTGGCGCTGCTCGACCGGGACACCGGAGCGCCCGACTGGTGGAACGTCGGCATCGCCGCGACCGCCCTCCAGGACTGGCCGCTGGCCCGGCGCGCCTGGCAGGCCTACGGGCTGCGGGTGCCGGGGCCGCCCAACGACTCCGGTGAGCCCGTCGGCATGGACCTCGGCAGCGCGGCCGTGCGGCTGTCCCCGGAGGGGGAGGCCGAGGTCGTGTGGGGACGGCGGCTGGATCCCGCACGGATCGAGGTGCTGTCCATTCCGCTGCCGTCCTCGGGGCGGCGCTGGGGTGAGGTCGTGCTGCACGACGGCGTGCCGCACGGGGAGCGGACCACGGCCGCCGGGCACACCTACCCGGTGTTCGACGAGATCGAGCTGTGGGCGCCGTCGCCGGTGCCGACCTGGGTGGTGCTGCTGGAGGCCGCGACCGAGGCGGACCGGGACGCGCTGGAGCAGCTCGCCGCGGACGCCGGGTTCGCCGCGGAGGACTGGTCTTCTTCGGTGCGTTTGCTGTGCCGGATGTGCTCCGAGTCACGGATGCCGTCCGACGAGGGGGACGGGGAGCATCTCGATCCGCACGATCACAGCGAGCCGGGGCATCCCGGGCCGCTGGGGCATCGGACGGACGGGCAGCTGTGGGTTCCCGAGCGGGAGTGTGGCTTGGCCGCGCCGGCTTCCCTCGTGAGGGGATTGCTGGACGGGTGGGTGGCCGACAGTCCGGATTCCCGGGACTGGCGGGATCTCGAAGAGGTCTGCTAGGTCCTGCTTCCCCCTTACCCTGTATCAGCATCCCAGCTTGGATTTGTTCAGGAAGGCGTACGTAACGTCATGGCTCAGCAGGACACCGATCAGCAGCGCGCGGGCGTGCTCCCCGTCGATGACGAGGGGTACGTGATCGACACGGAGGACTGCGAGGAGCGCGAGGCGGCCTGGCGGGAGCGGGGGACCTCGCGGCCGATCACGGTGGTCGGGAACCCGGTGCTGCACAAGGAGTGCAAGGACGTCACCGACTTCGGCGACGAGCTCCAGCAGCTGGTGGCGGACATGTTCGCCTCGCAGCGCACCGCCGAGGGCGTGGGCCTGGCCGCCAACCAGATCGGCGTCGACCTGAAGGTCTTCATCTACGACTGCCCGGACGACGAGGGTGTCCGGCACACCGGCGTCGTCTGCAACCCCAGGCTCGTCGAACTGCCCGCCGAGAAGCGCCGGCTGGACGACAGCAACGAGGGCTGCCTGTCGGTGCCGACCGCGTACGCTCCGCTCGCCCGGCCCGACTACGCCGAGGTGACCGGGCAGGACGAGCAGGGCAATCCGATCCGGGTGCGCGGCACCGGGTACTTCGCTCGGTGTTTGCAGCACGAGAGCGACCACCTGTACGGCTACCTGTACATCGACCGGCTCTCCAAGCGCGAACGCAAGGACGCGCTGCGGCAGATGGCCGAGAACGAGCCCCGGTACCCCGTCGTCGCGAACGACTGAGACCTCACGATCACGAGGCGCACGGCGTCTGTTCGGGATTCCCGTCCTGAACAGGCGCCGTTCGTCTGTGCCGTTCGTTTGTCCGTCGCATGTTCGATCGCTTCTGCTCTCCTGGTGATCCGGTACCAGTCACGCAACGGGAGGTTCCCGGCCCTTGGGGTAGCGAATGCAGCAAATGCGCTCCCAGAACGGTCAGTTGTAGTGCTGAATGGAGGGAGCGGTATGCAACGGCGCACGCCCGGCACGGAAGGAGGGGCGCCCGCGCCAACTGGCGGCTGAGAGGGGTTAGTTCGTGCATGCTTTGTCACACGGCACCACATCGACACCGACCACCATCGCAGTTCCACCGTCGCTCTCCCTTCCGGTGATCGAGGCGGCGTTTCCCCGGCAACTCCACCCGTATTGGCCGAAGTGCCAGGAGAAGACCCGGGCCTGGCTGCTCGAAAAGCGGCTCATGCCGGCGGAGAAGGTGGAGGAATATGCCGACGGCCTGTGCTACACCGACCTCATGGCCGGGTACTACATCGGCGCCTCCGACGAGGTCATGCGGGCGATCGCGGATTACAGCGCCTGGTTCTTCGTCTGGGACGACCGTCACGACCGCGACATCGTGCACAGCCGCCCGGTCGCCTGGCGGCGGCTGCGGGACCGGCTGCACTCGGCCCTCGGCTCTCCCGGGGAGCACCTGCACCACGAGGACCCACTGGTCGCGGGGTTCGCGGACAGCGTGCTGCGGCTGTACGCCTTCCTGCCGGCGACGTGGAACCTCCGGTTCGCCCGGCACTTCCACGAGGTGATCGACGCGTACGACCGGGAGTTCCACAACCGCACCCACGGAATCGTGCCCACGGTCGAGGAGTATCTCCGGCTGCGTCGGCTCACCTTCGCCCACTGGATATGGACGGATCTGCTGGAGCCGACCGCGGGATGCGAACTCCCCGACGCCATAAGGAAACACCCGGCATATCGGCGGGCCGCGCTGCTGAGCCAGGAGTTCGCCGCCTGGTACAACGACCTCTGCTCGCTGCCGAAGGAATTAGCGGGTGACGAGGTGCACAATCTCGGAATCAGTCTCATCACCCATGAGGGGCTGACCCTGGAACAGGCGGTCACGGAAGTCAGGCGCCGTGTAGAGAACTGCATCACGGAATTCCTCGACGTCGAACGGGAAGCATTACGGTTCGCCGACGACCTCGCTGACGGCACCGTGCGGGGAAAGGAACTCAGCGCCGCCGTGCGGGCATGTCTGAGCAATATGCGGAACTGGTTCAGTTCCGTCTACTGGTTCCATCACGAGTCCGGCCGGTACATGGTCGACAGCTGGGACGACCGGTCCACGCCCCCGTACGTCAGCAACGAAGCGGCAGGTGAGAAATGACCGTCGAGTCCGTGAAGCCTGAAGCCCCTCTGGTCCCGGAGCTGCGCGAACCGCCCCGGGTGGGCGGCGGTGTCCCCGTCCTGGGGCACGGCTGGAAGCTGGTGCGCGACCCGCTGGCGTTCATGTCCCGGCTGCGCGACCACGGCGACGTGGTCCGCCTGAAGCTCGGGCCGAAGACGGTCTACGCCGTCACCACCCCGGCCCTGACCGGCGCCCTCGCGCTGAGCAACGACTTCATCATCGCCGGGCCGCTGTGGGAGTCCCTGGAGGGCCTGCTCGGCAAGGAGGGCGTGGCCACGGCCAACGGCCCGCGGCACCGGCGCCAGCGGCGCATCATCCAGCCCGCCTTCCGGCTCGACGCCATCCCCGCCTACGGGTCGATCATGGAAGAGGAGGCGCACGCGCTCACCGAGCGCTGGAAGCCCGGCGAGACCATCGACTGCACCTCCGAGTCCTTCCGGGTGGCCGTGCGCATCGCGGCCCGCTGCCTGCTGCGCGGCGACTACATGGACGAGCGGGCGGAGCGGCTGTGCGTCGCGCTCGCCACCGTCTTCCGCGGGATGTACCGGCGGATGGTGGTGCCGCTCGGGCCGCTCTACAAGCTGCCACTCCCGGCCAACCGGGAATTCAACCGGGCCTTGGCCGATTTGCATCTCCTGGTGGACGAGATCGTTGCCGAGCGCCGCGCATCCGGTCAAAAGCCGGACGATTTGCTGACGGCATTGCTGGAGGCGACGGACGAGAATGGCGACCCCATCGGGGAACAGGAGATCCACGACCAAGTCGTCGCGATCCTCACCCCCGGCAGCGAAACCGTCGCCTCCACGATCATGTGGCTGCTGCATATGCTCGCGGAACACCCGGAACACGCGGACCGGGTGCGCGACGAAGTAGAAGCCGTCACCGGAGGGAGGCCGGTGGCATTTGCAGACGTCCAAGGACTCAGGCACACCAACAATGTCGTCGTCGAGTCCATGCGTTTGAGCCCGGCCGTGTGGATTCTGACGCGGCGGGCGGTACGGGACACGGAACTCGGCGGATACCGGATTCCGGCCGGGGCGGACATCGTCTACAGCCCGTACGCGATCCAGCGCGATCCGAAGTCGTACGCGCGGAACCTGGAGTTCGACCCCGACCGCTGGCTTCCGGACCGGGTCAAGGACATCCCGAAGCACGCCATGAGCCCGTTCAGCGTGGGCAACCGCAAGTGCCCGAGCGACCACTTCTCGATGGCCCAGCTGACGCTGATCACGGCGGCGCTGGCCACCAAGTACCGCTTCGAGCAGGTGCCCGGCTCGAACGACGGCACGCGCGTGGGCATCACGCTCCGGCCGCACGACCTGCTGCTGCGGCCGGTGCCGAGGTGACCGTCCGTTGATCGTCAGGCCGCTTCGGGGCCCCTGAACGTGCGCCGGTAGGCGTTCGGTGTCGTCCCGACCGCCCGGACGAAGTGGTGGCGCAGCGCGGCCGCGTTGCCGAACCCCGTTCGACCGGCGATCGCGTCCATCGTCTCGTCCGTCGCCTCCAGCAGCCGCTGGGCCAGCAGCACGCGCTGGCGCAGGATCCAGCGGTAGGGAGTCGTCCCGGTCTCCTGCTGGAAGCGACGGGCGAAGGTGCGCGGGGACATGTGGGCGCGGGCGGCCAGCTGCTCGACGGTGACCTCCTCGTCGAGGTGCCGCTCCATCCACGCCAGCACCTCGCTGATCGTGTCGGCCTCGGAGCGCGGCAGCGGGCGCTCGATGTACTGGGCCTGGCCGCCGTCGCGGTGCGGCGGCACCACCATCCGCCGGGCGATCTTGTTGGCGACCTCGGAGCCCTGCTCCTTGCGCACCAGGTGCAGGCAGGCGTCGATCCCGGCGGCCGTGCCGGCGGAGGTGATCACCGGGTCCTCGTCGACGTAGAGCACGTCCGGCTCGACGGTGATCCGCGGGTACCGCCGGGCGAGGGCGTCCGCGTGCCGCCAGTGCGTGGCGCAGCGGCGGTCGTCCAGCAGCCCCGCCGCGGCCAGTACGAAGACGCCGGAGCAGACGCTGAGCACCCGGGCGCCGCGCTCGACCCCGTGCCGCAGGGCGTCCAGCAACTCCGGCGGGAAGTCCCGGGACTCGTAGCGGTGCCCGGCGGGCACGGCGATCAGGTCAGCCGTCCCCAGCCGCTCCAGGCCGTGCTCGACGTTCAGCGAGAAGCCCGTGTTCGTGCGCAGGGCCGGGCCCTCGGCCGAGGCCACGCCGAAGTCGTAGACCGGCAGGCCGTCGTCGCTGCGGTCGGTGCCGAAGACCTCGCACACCACACCGAGTTCGAAGGGGTTCACGCCGTCGAGGAGGACGACGGTCACGTTCTGGAGCATGTCCCCAGTGTGCCTTGCCAGTGGCAGTAATTCGAGGGTCTATGACAGTACTGCCACTGATGGTAAGGAGTCATCGGCGCGACAGTGGTGTCCATGGACACGAACCAGGTACAGACACTCATCGCAATGATCTTCGTACTGGGGACGCTGGTCCTCCTGGTCCTCCCGTCAGTGATCGGTATCGTGCGCGACCGGCGCGTCGACCGTCAGATCAGGGAGGCCCAGGAGGCCCGCGAAGGCGTGGCGGCTCAGAAGTCCTCGTCCAGGTCGACGGTGCCCTCCACCGCCACCTGGTACGCGGAGGGCCGCCGCTCGAAGAAGTTGGTCAGCTCCTGAACCCCCTGGAGCTCCATGAAGGAGAAGGGGTTCTCGGAGCCGTAGACCGGAGCGAAGCCCAGGCGGGTGAGCCGCTGGTCGGCGACGCACTCCAGGTACTGCCGCATCGACTCGGTGTTCATGCCCGGGAGGCCGTCACCGCACAGGTCGCGCGCGAACTGCAGCTCGGCCTCGACTGCCTCGCGGAGCATGTCCGTCACCTGCTGCCGGAGCCGGTCGTCGAACAGCTCCGGCTCCTCCTTGCGGACGGTGTCGACCACGTCGAAGGCGAACGACATGTGCATCGTCTCGTCGCGGAACACCCAGTTGGTGCCGGTGGCCAGGCCGTGCAGCAGGCCCCGGCTGCGGAACCAGTAGACGTAGGCGAAGGCACCGTAGAAGAACAGGCCCTCGATGCACGCGGCGAAGCAGATCAGGTTCAGCAGGAAACGGCGGCGGTCGGCCTGGGTCTCCAGCCGGTCGAGCTGGTCGACCCCTTCTGTTCCATCAAATGCAGCCATCCACTTGAAGCAGAACTCGGCCTTCTCGCGGATGGAGGGGATGTTCTCGACGGCCGCGAAGGCCGCAGCCCGGTCGTCGTGGTCGGGGAGGTAGGTGTCCAGGAGCGTCAGATAGAACTGGACGTGGACGGCCTCCTCGAAGAGCTGGCGGCTCAGGTACAGCCGCGCCTCGGGGGAGTTGATGTGCTTGTACAGGGTCAGCACCAGGTTGTTCGCGACGATCGAGTCGCCCGTCGCGAAGAAGGCCACCAGACGGCCGATCAGGTGCTGCTCGGCGGGGGACAGCTTGGCGAGGTCGGCGACGTCCGAGTGGAGGTCGACCTCCTCCACGGTCCAGGTGTTCTTGATGGCGTCCCGGTAGCGCTCGTAGAAGTCCGGGTAGCGCATGGGGCGCAGCGTCAGCTCGAAGCCGGGGTCGAGAAGGTTTTGGGTGGTCACTGGCAGGCCTCGCAGGACTCGGGGTTCTCCAGGGAGCAGGCGACGGCGTCTTCCGGCGCCGGCTGCTGCACGGGGACGGTGGCCTGGGCGGCGCGGGCGATGCGGGTCGCCGGGCGCGAGCGCAGGTAGTACGTGGTCTTCAGCCCGGACTTCCAGGCATAGGCGTACATCGAGGAGAGCTTGCCGATGGTCGGCGTCTCCAGGAAGAGGTTCAGGGACTGGGACTGGTCCAGGAACGGGGTCCTGGCCGCCGCCATGTCGATCAGGCCGCGCTGCGGGATCTCCCACGCCGTGCGGTACAGCTTCCGTACGTCCTCGGGGATCCAGGCGAAGTCCTGTACCGAGCCGTTCGCCTCGCGCAGGGCCTCCCGGCTGCGGGCGTCCCACACGCCGAGCCGCTTCAGCTCCGCCACCAGGTAGGAGTTGACCTGGAGGAACTCACCCGACAGCGTCTCGCGCTTGAACAGGTTGGACACCTGCGGCTCGATGCACTCGTACACGCCCGCGATGGAGGCGATCGTGGCCGTCGGGGCGATGGCGAGGAGCAGGGAGTTGCGCATGCCGGTCGTGGCGATGCGCTCGCGCAGGGCCGCCCAGCGCTCCGGCCAGGTCAGTTCCACGTCGTAGTGGTCGGGGTGGAGCACCCCCTTGGCCGTACGAGTCTTCTCCCAGGCGGGCAACGGGCCGATGGGGGTCCCCCCTGCACCGGAGCTTGTCGTAGGTGCTTGGGGGCGCTCGGCGAGATCGGCGGAGGCCTCGTACGCGGCGAGCATGATCCGCTCGGCGATGCGCGTGGAGAGCGCCTTGGCCTCCGGCGAGTCGAAGGGCAGGCGCAGCTTGAAGAAGACGTCCTGGAGCCCCATGGCCCCGAGGCCGACGGGACGCCACCTGGCGTTGGAACGGCCTGCCTGCTCGGTCGGGTAGAAGTTGATGTCCACCACCCGGTCGAGGAACGTGACGGCCGTACGGACGGTCTCGTCCAGCCGCTCCCAGTCGATGTCCCCGCCGGCCTGGTCGACGAGCGCGCCGAGGTTGACCGATCCCAGGTTGCAGACCGCCGTCTCCCCGTCGCTGGTGACCTCCAGGATCTCCGTGCAGAGGTTGGAGGAGTGGACGACGTGGCCCGGCTCGGCGGTCTGGTTGGCGGTGCGGTTGGCGGCGTCCTTGAAGGTCATCCAGCCGTTGCCGGTCTGCGCGAGGGTGCGCATCATGCGGCCGTACAGCTCGCGGGCCGGCAGGGTCTTCTTCGCGAGACCCTTCGCCTCGGCCGCCCGGTACGCGGCGTCGAACTCCTCGCCCCACAGATCGACCAGCTCGGGCACGTCCGAGGGGGAGAACAGCGACCACTGAGCGTCGGCGTTCACCCGCCGCATGAACTCGTCGGGCACCCAGTGCGCGAGGTTCAGGTTGTGCGTACGGCGGGCGTCCTCGCCGGTGTTGTCCCGCAGCTCCAGGAACTCCTCGATGTCGGAGTGCCAGGTCTCCAGGTAGACCGCGGCGGCGCCCTTGCGGCGGCCGCCCTGGTTCACGGCGGCGACCGAGGCGTCGAGGGTCTTCAGGAACGGGACGATGCCGTTGGAGTGGCCGTTGGTGCCGCGGATCAGCGAACCGCGCGCACGGACACGGGAGTACGCGATGCCGATGCCGCCGGCGTGCTTCGACAGCCGCGCCACCTGGTGGTACCGGTCGTAGATCGAGTCCAGCTCGTCCTTGGGGGAGTCGAGCAGGTAGCAGGACGACATCTGGGGGTGCCGCGTGCCGGAGTTGAAGAGGGTGGGGGAGGAGGGGAGGTAGTCGAGCCGGCTCATCAGCCCGTAGAGCGCGGCGACCTCGTCGACGGCCCGGGAGGTGTCGTCCTCGGCGAGACCGGCGGCCACCCGCAGCATGAAGTGCTGGGGTGTCTCGATGACCTTGCGGGTGAGCGGATGCCGGAGCAGGTAGCGGCTGTGGAGCGTACGCAGGCCGAAGTAGCCGAAGCGGTCGTCGGCGGCCGTGTCGATCAGGGCGTCGAGACGGGCGGCGTGGAGGCGCACGAACTCGGCGGTCCGGTCGGCGATGAGGCCCTCCCGGTGCCCGACCGCGACGGACTCGGTGAAGCACGTGACGCCCTGCGAGGCGGCCTCGGCGCGGATGCCGATCGTCAGCAGGCGCGCGGCCAGCCGGGAGTAGGCGGGATCCTCGGAGATGAGGCCGGCGGCCGCCTCCGTCGCCAGCTCGCGCAGCTCCGACTCGTCGGCCCGCGCGGACCGGCCCCGCAGCGCGGCGGCGGCGACCCGGCCGGGGTCGGCGTCGGGGAGGTCGGCGGTCAGCTCGGTCAGGGTCCGCAGCAG
The DNA here is from genome assembly GCF_001270025.1 of Streptomyces azureus. Lineage (NCBI taxonomy): Bacteria > Bacillati > Actinomycetota > Actinomycetes > Kitasatosporales > Streptomycetaceae > Streptomyces > Streptomyces azureus. The sequence continues at coordinate 18,907 of NZ_DF968231.1, forward strand.
CGCGGCACCGGGACCGTCGGGCTCTTTTTCGGCGGCTGAGACCGGATCGGCTGGCGCGATGGTCACGTGGGGCTCTCCCTCGCTCGGCACGGGGGCCTCGCGCAGGGCAGCGGGCAGCACACGAGCGCACGCGGCGTCGCGTCCACCGGCCCATTCCACGAGGCCCGGACGTCAGGCACACCGGCCGGACGGCCGGGCGCGCTGTCGGCAGGTCCTCGGACTGACTCCCATACACGCATGAAGAGGCATGGGTACACCGTTGCGGGACAGTTCCGGATTCACACCGGATTCCCCTGCGGCGACAGCGAGCACGAGCATACATCTTGTGCCGGGTGGAGAAAGCACCCCTAGATGTAGTGTCGCGTCGGTTTCACAGCGTCAACTCGTAGGTGAGGAGAGTGATGTCGTCGAGCTCCGGAATCGGGTTCCAGTCGCGCTCCGGGACACGGACGAAGCCGAGGCGTTCGTAGATGCGGTGGGCGGCGTGCATGGTGCGCTGCGTCGACAGGACGACGCGGACGCAGCCGTCCGTCGCACGGGCGCGGTCGACGCAGGCGCGGACGAGGGCCTCTCCGGCGCCGCGGCCGCGGGCTTCGTGGGCGACGGCGAGCATCCGTATCTCGGCCTCTGAGTGCAGGGCGATGTCGGCCATGGGACCGCCGGCGGGGACGAAGGTGACGCCACCGAGGAGGTGTTCGCCCCGGGTGGCCACCAGGACGTCCGCGGCGGCGGCCCGCTTGGCCACGTCCTTGAGTTCGCCGAGGTACCAGTCGCTCTCACCGAAGTCGAGGAGGCCGTCCTTCAGATAGGCCTGGGCGGTGATCTCGCCGAGGGCGTCGTATTCGGTGGGCTTCACTCGCCGGATGAGGATGTCCATGGTCCGAGTGTGCGGGACGGGTATGACAGCGGGCCGCCGGTTTCTCACCGACGGCCCGTTGTCACCTACGACTCAGTGCGAGGTGCCCGCCGTCGCCGGCGGAAGCTCCACCTGGACCCCGGGGTCGCCCGCGTCGGCCGTGTAGTCCTCCGGCTTGGTCTCGTCGATGCCGTCGGGGGCCTTCAGGGCCCTGAGGACGAAGGTCAGGACGACGGTGACGACGACGTTCAGGACGAACGCCGTGAGGCCGATGTAGCCGATCTCGCCGATGCCCGGGATCTCCTTCGACGAGCCGCCGAAGTGCTTCTGGGTCGGGGAGGCGACGCCGTACGCCGCGACCGTGCCGTAGACCATGCCGACCGCCCAGCCCGCGAGCAGCGCCCAGCGGTGGAACCAGCGGGTGAACAGGCCGCCGACCAGGGCCGGGAAGGTCTGGAGGATCCAGATGCCGCCGAGCAGCTGGAAGTTGATGGCGACCGTCTTGTCCATGGTGAGGACGAAGGCCAGTGCGCCCACCTTCACCAGCAGGGAGACCAGCTTCGAGACCTTGGTCTCCTGGGCGGGTGTGGCGTCGGGCTTGATGAAGTCCTTGTAGATGTTGCGGGTGAAGAGGTTCGCGGCCGCGATGGACATGATGGCCGCCGGGACCAGGGCCCCGATACCGATCGCCGCGAAGGCCACGCCCGCGAACCAGTCCGGGAACATGGTCTCGAACAGCTGCGGGATCGCCAGCTGCCCGTTCTGCACCTTGATCCCGGCGGCGATCGCCATGAAGCCGAGCAGCGCGAGCAGGCCCAGCATCAGCGAGTACAGCGGCAGGATCGTGGTGTTGCGGCGGATCACCTCACGGCTCTTGGAGGACAGCGTCGCCGTGATCGAGTGCGGGTACATGAAGAGCGCGAGCGCGGAGCCCAGCGCCAGCGTGGCGTACGTCCACTGCCCCGCCTCCGCCGGGACCAGCGCACCGCGCGGCGCGCCCGTCGCCGGGTTGGTCTGACCGTACGCCTCGCCGGCCTTGGCGAAGATCTCGTCGAAGCCGCCCAGCTTGATCGGGATGTAGATGATCGCCACCGCGATGACGATGTAGATCAGCGTGTCCTTCACGAACGCGATCAGCGCCGGCGCCCGCAGACCCGACGAGTACGTGTACGCCGCCAGCACACCGAAGGCGATCAGCAGCGGCAGGTCCTTGATGAACCAGTTGGTGTTCTCGCCGCCGCCGACGCCCATCACGTCCAGTACGGCCTGGATGCCGACGAGCTGGAGCGCGATGTACGGCATCGTCGCGAGGATGCCGGTGAGGGCCACGGCCAGGGAGAGGCCCTTGGAGCCGAAGCGGCCGCGCACGAAGTCGGACGTCGTCACGTACCCGTGCTTGTGCGAGACCGACCACAGGCGGGGGAGGAACGTGAAGATCAGCGGGTAGACCAAGATGGTGTACGGCACCGCGAAGAAGCCGGCCGCGCCCGCCGCGTAGATCGCCGCGGGGACGGCGACGAAGGTGTACGCCGTGTACAGGTCGCCGCCGAGCAGGAACCAGGTGACCCAGGTGCCGAACGAGCGGCCGCCCAGGCCCCACTCGTCCAGGCTGTGCTCGTTCTCGGCCTTGCGCCACCGCGCGGCCAGGAAGCCCATGACGGTGACGAGCAGGAAGAAGAAGATGAAGACGGCGAGTGCGACGCCGTTCACGCCGTCCTTCACTCCGACGCACCGCCCTTCGCGGCAGAGCGGGCGCGCTGGTCACGCTGCCACAGCTTGTAGGCGATCACCGTCAGTACGGTGGAGATCAGCACCCACGCCATCTGGTACCAGTAGAAGAACGGGATCCCGATGAAGGCCGGGTCGGTCTTGGCGTACGAGCCGACCCACAACATGGCCACGAAGGGCGCTATGAGGCAGAGAGCGATGACGACGCGCATCGGCGTCACCGTCGCCCCTCTGCCGGCTTCTGGGGCTTGCGACATCAGGCGGCTCCGTCCCCTCAGTGATCACCTGTGTAATGCGCAGGCAATCTAGGTCAGAGTGTGGCGGGAACGGAACCCCTCGTCCGTAATGCGGTACTCAAAAGAAGCCGAGCTCAGCAGCAGTCGCGCCGCCCGGTGCGCACTACTCCTGAGGCCGCTTCAGACGCGCCACGAACTTGTACCGGTCCCCGCGGTACACCGACCGCACCCACTCCACCGGTTGGCCCTCCCGGTCCAGTGAGTGCCGGGAGAGCATCAGCATCGGCAGGCCGACGTCCGTGCCGAGCAGGCCGGCCTCGCGCGGGGTGGCCAGTGAGGTCTCGATGGTCTCCTCGGCTTCCGCGAGGTGGACGTCGTAGACCTCTGCGAGCGCGGTGTAGAGGGATGTGTACTTCACCAGGGACCGGCGCAGGGCCGGGAAGCGCTTCGCGCTGAGGTGGGTGGTCTCGATGGCCATCGGCTCGCCGTTGGCCATGCGCAGCCGCTCGATGCGCAGCACGCGCCCGCCGGTCGTGATGTCGAGCAGCCCGGCGAGGCGGTCGTCGGCGGTGATGTAGCCGATGTCGAGGAGCTGCGAGGTGGGTTCGAGACCCTGGGCGCGCATGTCCTCGGTGTAGGAGGTCAGTTGCAGCGCCTGCGAGACCTTCGGTTTGGCGACGAACGTGCCCTTGCCCTGGATGCGCTCCAGCCGGCCCTCGACGACCAGTTCCTGGAGCGCCTGGCGCACGGTCGTGCGCGAGGTGTCGAACTCCGCCGCCAGTGTGCGCTCGGGCGGGACCGGCGTGCCGGGCGCCTGGGTCTCGGTCATGTCGAGCAGGTGCTTCTTCAGGCGGTAGTACTTGGGCACGCGTGCGGTACGGACGGGTGCCCCGCTCTCGTTCTCCGCACTGCTGATGTCGGTGCTCATGCTCCGCCTTCCCGGCTCCTCTGCCGACACGATCCCACTTGTATACCGTCGGCGCTGCTTTTGGTCTAGTCCACAAATCCAAGTGGTCTACCTGGAGTATGCCGTGCCTGGCCGGGTTTACGTCGGGTTCTTACTTAAAGGTTCCTGCATATGTAGGTCGCATAACGGCTGGTCAGAGCTTATTCCGGACCCTTGACAGGCCTGCTGGTCTGGTCCAAGCTCCCCGTACTGGTCTACACCATTGGTCCAGGGTCCTGGCCCCACGTTCACCGCGGGGAGCAGGGGGTCGGTGGCATCCCTGAGGAGGGTGGCGTGAAGCGCAAGCTGATATCCGCGATCGGTATCGCGGGCATGGTGGTCTCCATCGCGGCGTGCGGAGGCGAGGGTGGCGGCGGGGGTTCGGACAAGGGCGCGGACGCCAAGGAGCTGACCGTCTGGCTCGCCGTCGACGCCCAGAACAACTGGCCGGAGCTGGTGAAGGCCGCCGACGCGGCGGTGAAGAAGAAGCACCCCGGTCTCAAGATCAACCACGAGTACTACGGCTGGCCCGACAAGAACGCCAAGCTCGACGCGGTCCTCGCCACCGACAAGGTCCCCGACGTCGTCGAGATGGGCAACACCGAGATGCTCGGCTACATGGTCAAGGGCGCCTTCGCCCCCCTCGACCCCGCCGAGTTCGACAGCTCGGACGCCTGGCTGGACGGCCTCAAGGCCTCCGTGACCTACGAGGGCAAGACCTACGGCGTCCCATACTACGCCGGCGGCCGCGTCGCCAACTGGCGCAAGGACGTGGCGGCCTCGGTCGGGGTGAAGACGCCCCCGAAGACGTACAAGGAGCTCACCGCCGCCCTGGACAAGATCCAGAAGAAGCAGGGCGACAAGTTCAGCGCCTGGTACCAGCCGACCCGCGACTGGTACGCGGCCATGTCCTTCGTCTACGACGCCGGCGGTGCCATCGCCACCGAGTCGGGCGGCCAGTGGAAGGCGAGCCTCTCCTCGCCCGAGTCCCTCAAGGGCCTGAAGGAGTTCAAGAACGTCGTCGACACGTACATGCACGGCGACAAGACCAAGGACGAGTCCGACCGATACATCGTCTACGGCCAGGGCAAGTCCGCCATGATCTTCGCCGCCGCGTGGGAGGGCGTGACCGCCGAGGACCCGAAGAACGACAAGTCCGGCAAGCTCAAGGGCAACCTCGAGAACTTCGTGATGCCCGGCCCGTCCGGCGAGAACATGCCGGTCTTCCTGGGCGGCTCCGATCTCGCCGTGCCGGTGAAGTCCGACGCGCCGGCCCTGGCCGCCGAGTGGATCAACGCGTTCACCGGCTCCTCCGGGCAGAAGGGCCTGATGGCCAAGGGCAACCTGCCCAACAACAAGACCGACCTCGCGACGTTGAAGAACGACTCGAAGACGGCGGTCCCCGCCACCGCGGCCGAGTCCAACTGGTTCGTCCCGATGGCCCCCGGCTGGGGCCAGGTCGAGAAGGCGCAGATCCTTCAGACCATGCTCCAGAGCATCGGCACCGGCAAGAAGCCGGTCGAGGCCGCCGCCAAGGAGGCGGACGCCGCGATCGACGAGGTCATCAACACCAAGTGACCAGGTCCTGTCGTCACATTCCCGTCGTACGCCCGGGGGGCGGGTCCGGCGGCGTCTGGTGCGTGCAGCTGCAAGGCGGAGGAGGGAGCCGACGCGATGGGGGCACCGCCCGCGCGGAGCGAAGCCGAGCGTGGCGGAGTCGGCGACTGACGACAACGCGGCGGATGCACGCACCAGACGCCGCCGGGCAGGCGGGAATGTGACGACAGGACCTCCGGGCGGGGCTCTGGTCGCGGAGCCCCGCCGTCGTCAAGACCTGAGGGACCGCCGAGGAGCGCGCGATGAGTGCCGCAGACACCACCACCCCTGTCAAGGTGCCGCCACTGCGGCAGGCACCCCCACCTCCCGCCGATGAGCCGCCACGGGCGAACCGGCCGTCGGGCGGGACCGCGGTCCCCTGGCTGCTGCTCGCGCCCTGCCTGCTGATCCTGGCCCTGGTCATGGGCTATCCGCTGGCCCGTCTGGTCACCCTGTCCTTCCAGAAGTTCGGGCAGTCCCAGCTGTGGGGTTTCCAGCCGGCCGAGTCGGTCGGGTTCGACAACTTCGCGAAAGTGCTGGGCGACGGCGAGTTCTGGACCGTCGTGGTCCGCACGATCGTCTTCGCCGCCGGGGCCGTCGTCTTCACGATGGTGGTCGGCATGGCGATCGCCCTGCTGCTCCGGCGGGTCTCCGGCTGGCTGAAGGTGCTCATCAACATCGTGCTGGTGGCCAGCTGGGGCATGCCCGTCATCGTGGCGACCACGGTCTTCAAGTGGCTCTTCGACTCGGACTACGGCGTCTTCAACGCGCTGCTCAGCGAGCTCCCCGGCGTCGAGATGATCGGCCACAACTGGTTCGCGAGCGGTCCCGAGGGCCTGGCCGTGATCATGCTGCTGGTGGTGTGGGGAGCCGTGCCGTTCGTGGTCATCACGCTCAGCGCGGGTCTCACCCAAGTGCCGAAGGAACTGGAGGAGGCGGCCCGCCTGGACGGCGCCGGGTCCTGGGGCGTCTTCCGCTATGTCACACTGCCCGTCCTCAAGCCGATCATCGTGATGCTCACGACCCTGTCGGTCATCTGGGACATGGGCGTCTTCCCGCAGGTGTTCGTCATGCGTAACGGCCACCCCGAGCCGGAGTTCCAGGTCCTCAACACCTACTCCTACGACCGGGCGTTCGTGGTCAACGACTACGCCCAGGGCTCGGCCATAGCGCTGATCACCGTCCTGCTGCTGCTCGGCGTGGTCGCCGTCTACATGCGGCAGATGCTGAAGATCGGAGAGGTCGAATGAGCAGCACTTTGACCGGCCGCCGGGCGCCGAAGCTCTGGTGGAACCTCCTCGGTCTCCTGGTCTTCGTCACCGCGGGCTTCCCGCTCTACTGGATGCTCAACACGGCGTTCAAGCCCGCCAAGGACGCCATCGACCCGGACCCGAGCCTGCTGCCGACCGGCATCACCTTCGCCAACTTCGGCCGGGCGCTGGACATCGCCGACTTCTGGGGACCGCTGGGCCGCAGCATGGTGGTGTCGCTGGCGGTGGTCGTCATCGGCATGGTTGTGGGGCTGCTGGCCGCGCTCGCCATCTCCCGCTTCGCCTTCCGCGGCCGCAAGATCGTGATCGTGGGCATCCTCGCGGTCCAGATGGTCCCGCTGGTCGCCATGATCATCCCGGTGTTCCTGCTGCTCAACGACCTGGGCCAGTACGACCGGCTGACGGGTCTCGTCATCACGTACCTGACCTTCATCCTCCCGTTCACCGTGTGGACGCTGAGGGGCTTCATCGTCAACATCCCGAAGGAACTGGAGGAGGCGGCCATGGTCGACGGCTGCTCCCGCACGGGCGCCTTCCTGAGGGTCGTCTTCCCGCTCCTGGCCCCCGGCATGGTCGCCACCTCGGTCTACGGTTTCATCCAGGCCTGGAACGAGTACCTGTACGCCCTGATGCTGCTCAGCCAGAAGAACCAGACGGCGACCGTCTGGCTCGGCAACTTCACCACGAAGCACGGCACCGAATACGCCCCGATGATGGCCGGCGCCACGATGATGGCCGTGCCGATCGTCGCCCTCTTCCTCCTCGTCCAGCGCAAGATGGCCGCGGGCCTGACCGCGGGCGCCGTGAAGGGATGATCCCACCCCATGACGACACTCGCCAGCGGTACCGGCACGCTCACCCGTGACGCCCTGACGGTCCTCCAGCCCGGCTTCACCGGAACCACCGCCCCCGACTGGCTGCTGCGCCGGCTCGGCGAGGGCCTCGCCTCCGTCGGCCTGTTCGGCCGCAACATCGCCTCACCCGGCCAACTGACCGCGCTGACCGCGCAGCTGCGGGCCGAGCGCGACGACGTCCTGGTCGCGATCGACGAGGAGGGCGGTGACGTGACGCGTCTGGAGGTGCGGACCGGCTCCTCCTTCCCGGGCAACCACGCCCTCGGCGCGGTGGACGACGTGGAGCTGACGCGAGAGGTCGCCCGCGAACTGGGCCGCCGTCTCGCGGCCTGCGGCGTGAACCTCAACTGGGCCCCGTCCGCCGACGTGAACTCCAACCCGCGCAACCCGGTGATCGGTGTCCGCTCCTTCGGCGCCGACACCGAACTGGCCGCCCGGCACACCGCGGCCTATGTGACGGGCCTCCAGTCCGCCGGAGTCGCCGCCTGCACCAAGCACTTCCCCGGCCACGGAGACACGGCCGTCGACTCCCACCACGCCCTCCCGCGCATCGACGTCCCCGCGGATGTGCTGACCGACCGCGAGCTGGCCCCGTTCCGCGCGGCCATCGCCGCCGGCAGCCGGGCTGTGATGAGCGCCCACATCCTCGTCCCGGCCCTGGACCCCGACCGCCCGGCCACCCTCTCCCGCCGCATCCTGACCGGCCTGCTGCGCGGCGACCTCGGCTACGAAGGCCTCATCGTCACCGACGGCATGGAAATGCGGGCCATCGCGGGCACCTACGGCATCGAACGCGGCAGCGTCCTCGCCGTCGCCGCCGGTGCCGACGCGATCTGCGTGGGCGGCGGCCTGGCCGACGACGCGACCGTACGGCGTCTGCGGGACGCCCTGGTCGCGGCGGTACGCGCGGGTGAACTGCCGCAGGAACGCCTGGCCGAGGCCGCGGACCGGGTCCGGGCGCTGGCCCGCTGGGCGAGCACGGCCGGCCACACACCCGGGGAAACACGCGGCAGCGAGATCGGCCTGCACGCCGCCCGCCGCGCCCTCACGGTCACCGCCGCCCCGGGCCTGGGGAGCCCGCAGACCTTCGAGCCCCTTACCGAACCGCCCTTCGTCGCCGCCCTCACCCCCGTCGCCAACATCGCGGTGGGCGACGAGACCCCCTGGGGCATCGCCGCCGAACTCGTCCACCTCCTGCCGGGCACGGTGACGGGCAGCTTCTCCGCCGAGGACGGCAAGGAGGAGAGCGGCAAGGCGGCGGACGGCAACGAGAGCGATGCCGGTGACAGCGCCGGACGGGCGGCCCTTCAGGCAGCCGGGGCGCGCCGCATCGTCGCCGTCGTCCGCGACGAACACCGCCACCCCTGGATGGCCTCGGCCCTCGACACCCTGCTGGCCGCCCGCCCCGACACCATCGTGGTCGAAATGGGTGTCCCCCAGGCCGCACCCCGCGGCGCCCTGCACATCGCCACCCACGGCGCGGCCCGCGTCTGCGGCCGGGCGGCGGCCGAGGTGATCGCCGGGTTGTAGGCGGGTGGCACGGCGAGTCGTCGAAGCGGGTCGCAAGGATGCAGGGTTGTGAAGGTGCCTCCGAATGTAGTACTTCTTATACATGAGTGAGCAGGTGCACAATAGGTTGGCCATGGTGCGTGCCGAACGGAAGGTGTCGCGTCAGAGCCTGGCCGAGGCAGTGGGAGCCCACTACCAGACCATCGGCTACATCGAGCGAGGGCAGTACAACCCGAGCCTCGACCTGGCACTGAAGATCTCGAAGTTCTTCAATCTGCCGGTCGAGGCCCTGTTCTCCCTCGAACCGTTCCGGCCGCTCACGGACGAGGTCTACGGGAGGAACCAGCCATGACGACGACACGATTGACCCGCTACGACCGGAGCATGCTGCGACTCATGAACGACCGTCGCGGCCAGGCCTGGTACGCCACGGCGGCACGCCGACGTCTGGCCGTCGCCGCGCACATCACCCTCACCGTGGCCATCGGCGCGCTGATGACCCACTTCTTCCTCGCCGAGGGCGAGCCGCTGTGGCCGGTCGCCGCGATGGCGGTGCTGCTGCTTCCCTGGATGGTCGCGACCGGGATCATCAACGGCGCCACCCGGGGCCTGCTGGAGCTGCGCGAACACGTGCTGGACGAGAGGCAGTCGGCCGAACGCAGCCGCGTCCTGGCCCGGGCCCACCGCATGACCACGCTGCTCCTGGCCGCGACGGCGGTCGCTCTGCTGATCACAGGCGGTGTCGACGGCAACGCCCCGAAGGCCTACGCGGCACCCCTCCTCATCGCCGTCCTCGTCGTCCACTGGGTCATGCCGCTGTGGGTGGCCGGCCTGCGGGCCGAGGACGAGCCGGCCGACGACGAGGCCCTTGAGGCAGGAGCGCTCGGCCGCTAGGTGTATTGACCTGAAGCGTGTGCACACGGCTGATCGGTGGGTGACCGCCGGTGCCGTGTGGCCGCGGTGGTCGCTGTAGGTGTACAGGAAGTCTGCCAGGGCGGCAGTGGGTTCGTCGGCGCTGGTGCAGGGCCGCAGATGCGCGTGCCGGGCCCCGCGGCTGCGACCTGGTTCAAACGGCAGGCCCTAGATACCCTGCCACTCCGGCTTGTTGGCGTAGGTGTACCGGAAGTAGTCCGCCAGCTTCAGCTTCGACGCGGCGGCCTCGTCGATCACGACGGTCGCATGCGGGTGGAGCTGGAGCGCGGACGCGGGGCACACCGCGGCGACCGGTCCCTCCACCATCGCCGCGACCGCGTCCGCCTTGCCCTCACCGGTGGCGAGCAGCACCAGGTGCCGGGCCTCCAGGATCGTGCCGATGCCCTGCGTGATCACGTGGTGCGGCACCTGGTCGATGTCGCCGTCGAAGAAGCGCGCGTTGTCGATCCGGGTCTGCTCCGTCAGCGTCTTGATCCGCGTCCGCGACGCCAGCGACGAACACGGCTCGTTGAACCCTATGTGCCCGTCGGTCCCGATCCCGAGCAGCTGAAGGTCCACACTCCCGGCATCCACGAGCGCCTTGTCGTACGCCTCGCATGCCCCCTGCACGTCCTCGGCCGTGCCGTCCGGCCCCATGAACTGGTCCATCCCGATCCCGAGCGGTTCCAGCACCTCACGCCACAGCACCGAGCGGTACGACTCCGGATGATCGGCAGGCAGCCCCACGTACTCGTCGAGCTGGGCTATCCGCGCCTGCGCGACCTCCACGGCACCGGACCGCACCCTGGCCGCCAGCGCCTGGTACACGGGCAGCGGCGTCGAGCCGGTCGCCACGCCGAGCAGGGCGTCGGGCTTGCGCCGGAGCAGCTGGGCCATGGCCTCGGCGATGAGCTCGCCGCCCGCCCTGGCGTCCGGAACGATGACAACTTCCACGCTGGGCCTGCCGATCTGAGAGGGATGCTCAACTTGGGACCGGACCCGGGAGGGGTCGTGTGGTTTAGACCAATCTAACAGAGCGGTGGCGTCGCTCCCAGGGTGAATGCCGCCGGTCCCACAGGGGCAGCGGCCCGGTGCCGGCCAGGCCTCCGGCAGGTGAACAGAGCCAATCCCGCGTGGGCGTTCCGCGGTGCGGGGGAGTGCAATGGGAGCTGCATCTGCCCGCGTCCCCGGAAGGAGCCCCGCCATGACCGCCGCCGCCACTCCGGACACCCTCAGCGAGCGCCCGGGCCGGATCATGGCCCGGGAGATGGCGGAACAGCCCGCCGTCCTGCGCCGGATCCTGGCCGACGGCGCCCCAGCCATCCGGGACGTGGCGCGGCGGATCGCCGCCCGTGCTCCCCGCTTCGTCCTGCTGACCGCCCGCGGCACCTCCGACAACGCCGCCCTCTATGCCAAGTACCTCCTGGAGATCCGGCTCGGCCTGCCCTGCGGACTCACCTCGATGTCCACCACCACGGCCTACGGCGCCCGGCCCGACCTCACGGATGTCCTCGTCGTCACCGTCAGTCAGTCCGGCGGCTCTCCGGACCTGGTCGCCTCGACCGGGCCGCCCGCGAGGCCGGCGCGATCACGCTCGCCGTCACCAACAACCCGGACTCACCGCTCGCCGGCGTCTCCGAGTACCACATCGACTTCATGGCCGGTCCGGGGAAGGCCCTCCCCGCGACCAAGACGAACACCGCCTCCCTCCTCGCGCTCTACCTGTTCGTCGAGGGCCTGCGCGGCGGTGACGGCGCGCCCGCCCAGGTGCTGCCGGACCTCGCCGAGCGGCTGCTCGCCCGGCAGGACGAGGTGCGCGCCCTCGCCGCCCGCTACCGCTTCGCCGAGCGCATGCTGATCACCTCGCGCGGCTACGGCTACCCCACGGCCAAGGAGGCCGCCCTCAAGCTGATGGAGACCAGCTACATCCCCGCCCTCTCCTACTCCGGCGCCGACCTGCTGCACGGACCGCTCGCCATGGTCGACAACGTCTCCCCGGTCATCGACGTGGTCACCGACGGCAGGGGCGGCGAAGCGCTCCAGCCGGTCCTGGACCGGCTGCGTGGCCGAGGTGCCGACCTGGTCGTCATCGGCCCCAGGCATCAGGTCGAGCAGGCGTCGGCCGGCTTCGCCCTGCCGACGGACGACGTGGCCGAGGAGGTCCAGCCCGTCCTGGAGATCATTCCCCTCCAGCTCCTGGCCTATGAGGTCACCATCGCCCGAGGCCAGGACCCGGACGCGCCTCGTGCGCTGGCGAAGGTGACGGAGACTCGCTGAGGCCAGGACGGGGTGATGGTGACTCGCTGATGACCGGGGCGGGGCGATGGACAGTCGCTGAGGGCCATGGCGTGGTGACGGAGCCCCCTGAGGACCAGGGTGTGGTGACGCAGTTCGCTGGTGCCGTCGGCGCAGCTGGGACCCCCGACTGCGTGCCGGCGCCTCTATGTGAGCGAACCCCCCGTCACATCCACCCAGCTCCCTGTGACCCACCGCCCCCCGTCCGAGACGAGGAACGCCACCACGTCGGCGACTTCGGCCGGCTCGCCCACTCCGCCCAGCGCCGATATCGCCGCGGCCTTCGCCCAGCCGTCGGCAGTGCCCCGCAGCAGCCGGGCCGTGTTGTCCGTGTCGATGATCCCCGGCGCCACCGAGTTCACCGTGACGCCCCGAGGGCCCAGCACCTTGGACAGGTCTCGCGTGAGGACGTCCAGCGCGCCCTTCGTCATCGCGTACGCCATGTTGTCCGGCATCACGGCGGTCCGCGCCAAGCCTGACGAGATGTTGACGACCCGGCCGCCGTCCCGCAGCCGGCTCATGCCCTGCTTGAGGATGAAGAACGGCGCCTTCACGTTCACCGCGAAGACCTTGTCGTACTCCTGCTCGTCCAGCTCCTGGATCGGCCGCGTGTTGCCGATCCCCGCGTTGTTCACCAGGATGTCCAGCCCGTCCGCATGCCGGTCGAACTCCGCCCACAACGCCTCGGCGTCCCCCGGTACGCCCAGCTCCACGCCCACCGCGAACGCCGAGCCGCCCGCCGACTCGATCGCCGCGACCGTCTCCTTCGCCGCCGTCTCGTTCCTGCCGTAGTGCACCCCGACCCGCGCGCCGTCGCGCCCCAGCCGCTCGGCGATCCCGCGCCCGATGCCCCTGCTCGCCCCCGTGACGAGTGCCGTCCTGCCCGTGAGCACGCCCATGGCGACGCCCCCTTCGCATTTAACTAGTGGTCGCTACAGAAATGACCGTACCGCACCCCATAGCCATTTCTCTAGTGCCCGCTATAAAATGCACTCCATGGTGAACGACGACGGGGCCACGAGGGGCGAGCGGCACGGAACCGCGCAGGCCGAGAGGCCCGGAGCCTCCACGGGCAAGGTCAAGGGGAGGCCTCGCGGCCGCCCCCGCTCCTTCGATCGCGAGACCGCGCTGGAGAAGGCGCTCCTGGCCTTCTGGGAGCACGGCTACGAGGCCACGTCCGTCTCCGACCTCACCCGTGTCATGGACATAGGTGCCCCCAGTCTCTACGCGGCCTTCGGGGACAAGCAGTCCCTCTTCGAGGAGGTCGTACAGGTCTACGGCACGAGGTACGGCTCGTTCACCGACCGGGCCCTCGCCGAGGAGCCCACCGCCCGGGCCGCCGTCGAGCGCATGCTGCGCGAGGCCGCCACCGCGTACACGGAACCCGGCCACCCGCACGGCTGCCTCGTCGTCCATGCCGCCGCAAACTGCTCGACGCCCGAGGTCGAACAGTCGCTGCGGGATCGCCGTAACGCCAGCATCGCCGCGTTCGAGAGCCGCATCAGAGCTGACGTCGCCGCCGGCGTGCTGCCCCCCGGCACCGATGCCGCCGCCCTGGCCCGCCATACCGGAGCCATGATCCAGGGCATGTCGCAACAGGCGCGGGACGGGGCGAGCCGGGAGGAACTGGAGGCGGTCGCGGAAATTGCCATGTCCATCTGGCCCCGCACAGGAACCCACACGGGTTAGGCTGCCCGGAGGACGCCAGCGCGTCCGATCCGTCGGAGAATTAACAACAACGAACAGCCTCCAACGCATGGACACCTAAGAGTGGTCTAGTCCACAATGCGTGACGAGAGCGCGTGTGAGCGCACATCAGCCTCCGCCTTCCCCGCACAGGAAGGCGGACAGAGGAACCGAGGCTCTCTGCCCTGACTGCCCCGGCTCCTCGCCCTTCGGCCGACCGGGACCGCACACCCCACGGCCGATACTGCTCCGGGCTGCGGTGCCGGGAGGGTTGAGGGTCCCTCTCAGGCGCCGCGGCCCGCGGGTGTTTCAGGGGACCCCTATCTGTGAGGGGCCGTACATTTCAGAGCCGTACAAACCCCCGGGTACGCTCGCTCACGTGCCCTCCATGAACGAACTCGTCCGCCAGCACACCGCCCTCGACGACACCGATCTCGAGTGGCTCCACCTGCTGGTCTCGGAGTGGCAGCTGCTCTCCGACCTCTCCTTCGCCGACCTGGTGCTGTGGGTCCCCACCAGCGATGGCACGCGGTACGTGTCCGTCGCGCAGATGCGGCCCAACACCGGTCCGACGTCCTACCAGGACGACATGGTGGGCCACCTCGTCCCGCGTGGCCGCCGCCCGATGCTCGACGCCGCCCTCGACGAGGGCCGCATCGTGCGCGAGGGGGACCCCGAGTGGCGCGAAGAGGTCCCCGTCCGGGTCGAGTCGATCCCCGTACGGCGGGAGGGGCGCGTCCTCGGTGTCATCGCGCGCAACACCAATCTCCTCACCGTGCGCACCCCGAGCCGCCTGGAGCTCACCTACCTTCAGAGCGCCTCCGACCTCGCGCAGATGATCGCGGCCGGCGCCTTCCCGTTCGCGAACCAGCAGCTCGACATGGACGCCTCGCCCCGGGTGGGTGACGGACTGGTCCGGCTCGACGCCGACGGCATCGTCCAGTACGCCTCCCCGAACGCGCTGTCCGCCTACCACCGCCTCGGCCTCGCCTCCGACCTCGTCGGCCAGCACCTGGGCAGGACCACCGCCGAACTCGCCCCGACCCTGGGCCCGGTGGACGAAGCGCTCGCCAAGGTCGCCAGCGGCTGGGCGCCCCGCGAGTTCGAGATCGAGGCCAGCGAGGGGGTCATCCAGTTCCGCGCGATCCCCCTCAAACCCAAGGGCACCCGCATCGGCTCGCTGGTCCTCCTCCGTGACGTCACCGAACTCCGCCGCCGCGAACGCGAGTTGATCACCAAGGACGCGACGATCCGGGAGATCCACCACCGCGTCAAGAACAACCTCCAGACGGTGGCGGCCCTGCTCCGCCTCCAGGCCCGGCGCATCGAGTCCGACCGCGGCCGCGAGGCCCTGGAGGAAGCGGTGCGACGCGTCGGGTCGATTGCGATCGTGCACGAGACGCTCTCCCAGAACCTGGACGAGCGCGTGGAGTTCGACGACATCGCCGACCGCGTCCTGGCGATGGTCGCGGAGATCTCCCCGGGCAAGGTCACGGGCCGGCGCACCGGCCGCTTCGGCATCCTCGACGCCGAGGTCGCCACCCCGCTTTCGATGGTGCTGACCGAAGTTCTGCAGAACGCGCTGGAGCACGGCTTCCGCGAGGGCGACACCGGCACGGTCGAGGTGTCGGCGGTCCGCGGCGGTACGACCAAGGAGGCCCGCCTGCTGGTCACCGTCCAGGACGACGGGGTCGGCCTGCCGGACGGCTTCGATCCGCAGACCGCGGGCAACCTCGGACTCCAGATTGTACGAACCCTGGTGGAGGGCGAGTTGGGGGGAACGTTCGACATGGTTCCGGCCCCGGAGCGCGGCACCCGCGTGATCCTGGACATCCCGGTGCCGACGCGGAAGTAGGAAGCGTCCAGCTGGATCAGGCCCCTGAAAAGCATTGAGCCCCGGGCCATCAAGTGGCCCGGGGCTAAAGCTCGTTGCTGCTTAACTCAAGCGCATCGGGGGAACTGCGCGCTGCGGCTCGGGGGCGGGAGATGCGTACTCGCTGTACGCGCCGCCAAGCTCAGGCTGTCAGCAGGGGTGGGTTGTCAGGCGGAGGCCTGACGGGCCCGGTTGCGGGCGGCACGGCGCTTCATGGCGCGGCGCTCGTCCTCGCTGAGACCACCCCAGACGCCGGAGTCCTGGCCGGACTCGAGCGCCCACTGCAGACACTGCTCGATCACCGGGCAGCGACGGCAGACGGCCTTGGCTTCCTCGATCTGCAGCAGCGCAGGACCGGTGTTGCCGATGGGGAAGAAGAGCTCGGGGTCTTCCTCGCGGCAAACGGCGTTGTGACGCCAGTCCATGGCTGCTACCTCTCCTTGGTATTACGTGCAGGTGCTTGTGAATGTGAACGCTTTCACGAATCCCTCAACAAGTGAAGGGCCGACCGCCAGTTCCCTGGCGTGGGTCCTGTGAATTGAAGAGGGGTTCTGGTGATCAGTGGAGGCCGGTGTTGCGGGCCGTCCCGATCGCCACGTAGAGACTCGCAAACCTCAGCGGCGGATACAACCCCTTCTGGAAAGTTTTTTTTGATTCTTCGGTGTCGACTAGGTCACAGCCGTACTTCCATGGGGTGGACCCTGGCCTAAACGTTCGAGTGAAAGGACTTTAGCCAGTTCTGCTCACACAATCACACGCAGTGCACGGCGTACGCCTGTGAACGTCACGCTTGTTCGCAGGCCCAGGTGGTCACCGTCCATCTGGAGGGGCAGCGGCGCCTTCGAATGCAAGGTGAACTCGGTCAAATCGTGCAGAGAGGTGGCGTGCTTGCCGCGGGGTCCGCGCTCGGGGGACGAAGTGAGCAACTGGGTGCCATACCGGGCAACGGCCGCAGTGGACAGCCGGCTGAGGCCGAAGAGATCGAGGCCGGTATCGAACGAGGCCTTAGGTGCCGCGTAGATCGGGCGATTCCCCAGAAACGTCCACGGGGAGGTGTTCGAGACTATGGACAGCACCAGATCGGTGACCGGATCCTCGCCGGCCCGCTCCAGCGTGATCGTGCCGTGCCGACGGTTCGGCTCGCCGAGGAGCTGGCGCACGACCTGGCGTACGTAAAGAGCGTGTGTGGATTTCCGGCCGCGCTCGCGGTGCTGCTCGACCCGGCCGACCACACCGGCGTCGAAGCCGAGGCCCGCGTTGAAGGTGAACCAGCGTGAGGGCACCGCCTCGTCCTCCGTGCCCGGTGTGCCGGAGGTCAGGCCCAGGCCGACGGTACGTTCACTGCCGTCGCGCAGGGCGTCCAGCAGAGCGCCGGTGGCTTCCACCGCGTCGTTGGGCAGGCCCAGGGCGCGGGCGAAGACATTGGTGGAGCCGCCCGGGACCACGGCGAGGCGGGGGAGGTGTCCCGGGGCGGGGCCTGCGTGCAGGAGGCCGTTGACGACCTCGTTGACCGTGCCGTCGCCGCCGAGGGCCACCACGAGGTCGATGTCGTCGCTCTCCGCCGCGTGCCGACCGAGGTCGCGCGCGTGGCCGCGGTACTCGGTGGTGACCGCTTCCAGCTTCATCTCACTGGCGAGCGCGTGGATCAGTACGTCGCGTGTGCGCGCACTTGTGGTGGTTGCCGCCGGATTGACCACGAGAAGTGCACGCATGACTGGCAGCGTACCTACTGGGTGGTACCTGGCCCAGACCGAGGTAGGGATCAGGTAAGAGAGCGGGGGTGAACCTCGCCACGAGGGGCGCGCAGCCGAGGGCTACCCTTCAGGGGTGAGCAGTGAGCAGACCCCCGCCACCCCGGACAACACCGGTCCCCGCCCGCGGCGTCTGACGTACGCCGCGCTGCTGGCCGCACTGGAGGGGCTGGCGCTGGTCGTCGGCGGCGTGTGGATGCTCGTCCTCGGGCTCACCGGCGAGCCGGACAACCGCCAGCAGGCCGTGACCGGGGGCGTCACGCTCGTGGTGCTCGCGCTGCTGCCGCTGCTCGCCGCGCGCGGGCTGCTCGGCCGCCGCAGCTGGAGCCGAGGCCCGGCCGTCATCACCCAGATCATGGCGCTGCCGGTGGCCTACAACCTGCTCCAGGCCGACAGCATGGCCATTCCGGCCGGGATCGCCCTCGCGGTCGTGGCCGTAGCGGCGCTCGTCCTGCTCATGAACCCCGAGACGACCCGGGCCCTCGGGATCCGCGGGCCCGGCAACGTACAGAAGTAGCCGTCACTCCTCGACGAGGAGCTTCTCCCGGAGCTGGGCGAGTGTGCGCGCCAGCAGCCGCGAGACGTGCATCTGGGAGATGCCGACCTCCTGCGCGATCTGCGACTGGGTCATGTTGCCGAAGAAGCGCAGCAGCAGGATCCGCTTCTCACGCGGAGGGAGGTCCTCCAGCAGCGGCTTGAGGGACTCCCGGTACTCCACGCCCTCCAGCGCCTCGTCCTCCGCGCCGAGGGTGTCGGCGACCGCCGGGGACTCGTCGTCGGTGTCGGGGACGTCCAGGGACAGCGTGGAGTACGCGTTGGCGGACTCCAGGCCCTCCAGGACCTCCTCCTCCGAGATCGCCAGCTTCTCGGCGAGTTCGTGGACCGTGGGAGAGCGGCCGTGCAGTTGCGAGAGCTCGGCCGTGGCCGTGGTCAGGGAGAGGCGCAGCTCCTGGAGCCGGCGCGGGACGCGCACCGCCCAGCCCTTGTCGCGGAAGTGCCGCTTGATCTCGCCGACGACCGTCGGGGTCGCGTACGTGGAGAACTCCACTCCGCGGTCCGGGTCGAAGCGGTCGACCGATTTGATCAGCCCGATCGTGGCGACCTGGGTGAGGTCGTCGAGCGGCTCGCCGCGGTTGCGGAAGCGGCGTGCGAGATGCTCCACGAGCGGCAGGTGCATACGGACGAGCTGATTGCGCAGCTCCGCGTACTCGGGGCTGCCATTGTTCAGCGTGCGCAGTTTGAGGAACATCTCGCGCGCCCCGCTGCGGTCCGGGGAGCCGTGCGCACCCTGTGCGTGGCGTGCGCGCGGCGCTTCTTCCTCGGAGTGTCGCTCGTGCTCGCTCATCGTCCCGCCCGTCGCCCTTCCCCGAGCCCTCGCCTCCTCCGCCACTCCCGACTTCGCGCGAGTGGGGGGACCCCCCTGGGCAGGAGGTGCCGCGATCCCTCCGCCCGGAGGCGCGCTCCGCACGGCACCGTCCTGGTTCCGCTGCCCGCCGCCCGGGAGGACGGCCTCAGCGGAGTCGTCCTCCGGATGCGGGCGGGCCTGCTCGGGGATGCCGTCGATGCCGTCCGCCATGTGCCGGGTCACGGCCGGACCGCACGGGTCCGTGGCCGTGCCCTCGGCCGGCAGCTCTCGTGTGCCGCGCTCTTCGTCCCGCACCGGCCCGTCCTCTTTCCTCACGCCGGCCCGGGTCCCGCGCCGCGCTGTTTGTAGAGGCTGATCGAAACGGTTTTGTCCTTGTCCACGGCGGAGGAGACCTTGCCCGCGAGAGCGGACAGGACCGTCCAGGCGAAGGTGTCCCGCGAGGGGGCATGACCATCGGTGGTCGGCGCCGAGACGGTGACCTCGAGTGAGTCGTCGACGAGGCGGAAGACACAGCTGAGCACGGAGCCGGGCACGGCCTGCTGAAGCAGGATCGCGCAGGCCTCGTCCACGGCGATGCGCAGGTCCTCGATCTCGTCGAGGGTGAAGTCCAAACGGGCCGCGAGACCGGCCGTGGCCGTACGCAGCACCGACAGGTAGGCACCCGCAGCCGGCAGCCGGACTTCCACGAAGTCCTGCGTCGCGGGCTCGCCTGCGATCTGGGACACCCTCACCTCCATGGTGGTACAAGTGTTTCAGGGCCGAGGGTCGCCCCCCGGGGTAACGCGATACATGGTTCAGCGGTGACGCTACCGCGCTCTCAACAGTCCTGTCCCCGGGACCCCAACCCCTTGCCGTCACTCACAGTAAACCTGTGGATACGCTCCGTGTCTAGAGGTTCTGCGGGCCCAAATGGGAAGAGCGTGCGCCGGGTTGACGTACCCAGACGTCAGACGGTCGAACCGTCCCGCGCCGGGGTCCTGTCGAGTCACACCAGGACATGATCGACGAAGCACCACCGCCAAGTCTCCCCGGGCTCGTGGGTCCGCATCACGGGATGCCCGGATTCCTTGTGGTGCTCCGCCGCGTGCCGCCCCGGCGAGGAGTCGCAGCAGCCGACGTGACCGCAGCTCAGGCACAGCCGTAGTTGCACCGGATCCATGCCCTCCGCCAGGCACTCCGGACACGTCTCGCTGAGCGGGACGGGTTCGGAGTGAGGCAGCGCCTCGGCGTGCGTGCACTGTTTCATGATTGCCAGGTTACGACGGCCGCGAAGACCGCGTGGAAAAAATGAGGGCGGGCGAGAACGATGGACGTGATGCCACTGCTGCTGCTGGTGGCGGGCAGCGCCGCGATCGCCGCGGCGGCCAGGCGCACCGCGGTGCCTGCGCCACTGCTGCTGGTGGCCGTCGGGCTGGCGGTCAGCTCCGTCCCCGGGGTGCCGGACTACACCCTCGACCCGCACATCGTCCTGCCGCTCCTGCTGCCCCCGCTGCTGCACACGGCTGCCACCGACAGCTCGTACCTCGACCTGCGGGCGCAGCTGCGGCCGGTGGCGCTGCTGTCCGTCGGGTACGTGCTGTTCGCGACCTTCGTCGTCGGCTGGGCGCTGTACCTGATCGTGCCGGACCTGCCGCTGACCGCGGCCCTGGTCTTCGGCGCGGTGGTGGCGCCGCCGGACGCGGTCGCGGCGACGGCCGTGGCCCGCCGGGTCGGACTGCCGTCGCGGATCACCACGATCCTCCAGGGCGAGTCCCTGCTGAACGACGCCACCGCGATCACCGCCTACCGGGTGGCCCTGGCCGCCGCCGTCGGCGAGGGCGCGGCCTGGGCCGGGGGCATCGGCGAGTTCCTGCTCGCGGCGATCGGCGGCGTCGTGGTCGGGCTCGTGCTGATGGCGCCGATCCACTGGCTGCGCACGCACGTGAAGGAGGCGCTGTTCCAGAACACGCTCTCCCTGCTGACCCCGTTCGTCGCGTACGCCGTCGCCGAGCAGGTGCACGCCTCCGGTGTCATCGCGGTCGTGGTCGTCGCGCTCTACCTGGGACACCGCGCGTGGGAGGTCGACTTCGCCACGCGTCTGCAGGAGGAGGCGGTGTGGAAGATGGTCGCCTTCGTCCTGGAGTCGGCGGTGTTCGCGCTGATCGGACTCCAGCTGCCGGTGGTGCTGAGGGGCCTCGGGGAGTACGAGGGGGTCCTGGCCGCCTCGTACGCGGTCGCCGTCTTCCTGGTGGTCGTCGCGGCCCGGTTTGCGTGGGTGTACCCGGCGACCTTCCTGCCGCGGCTGCTGTCCGCCCGGATCCGGGAACGGGAGGCGAGTCCGACGTGGAAGGGGCCGTTCGTCGTCGCGTGGGCCGGTATGCGGGGCGTGGTCTCGCTCGCCATCGCCTTCTCGATCCCGCTCACCCTGCACGACGGCGAGGAGCCCTTCCCGCACCGCAACCTCATCCTCTTCCTGACCTTCACGACCGTCATCGGGACGCTGGTCGTACAGGGGCTGACCCTGCCCCCGCTGATCCGTCTGCTGAAGTTCCCCGGGCGGGACGCACAGGCCGAGACACTGGCCGAGGCCAACGCCCAGGCGCAGGCTTCCCGGGCCGCAGAGCGGCGCCTGGACGAACTCCTGACCGACGAGCGCAACGCCCTGCCCGCGCCGCTCGCAGACCGGCTCCGCACCGTCCTGGAGCGCCGCCGCAACGCCGTCTGGGAACGGCTCGGGCAGGCCAACCCGGTCACCGGGGAGTCCGTCGACGACACCTACCGGCGGCTGTCTCGGGAGATGATCAGCGCCGAGCGCGAGGTGTTCGTCAAGCTCCGGGACGCCCGGTACATCGACGACGAGATGCTGCGGACGCTGCTGCGCAGGCTGGACCTGGAGGAGGCGGCGGCCTTCCGGGAGACGGCGTAGAGGCGGGAGGGGCGGACGGCGCGGGCGCGCTGCCGGGCCTCACGGGAAGGGGCGGCCGGTGACCACGGCCGCCACCGTCGTCCCGCGCGGAAAGGCTCCTTCGCCGGCCAGGGCGACGAGCCCGTGGAGCAGCTTGGCGACATACAGGCGCTCGACGGGCAGTCCGTGGCGGTGCTCGAAGTCCGTGGCGAAGGAGTCGAGCTCGTCGGGCACGCGCGCGTAGCCTCCGAAGTGGAAGCGGTCGTCGAGGCTCCAGGTGCCGCGCGGACCGCCGAAGGCCTGGTGCTGCAAGGCCCTGACGTCGGCGGCCAGGAAGCCGCCCTTGAGGACCGGGACACCCAGGGCACGTTGCCCGGGGGCGAGACCGGCGGCCAGTCCGGCCAGTGTGCCGCCGGTGCCGCAGGCCACGGCGATGACATCGGCTTGGCCGCGCAGTTCGGCGCCGAGCGCCCGGCAGCCGCGTACCGCCTCCGCGTTGCTGCCGCCCTCGGGGACGACGTACGCCTCCTCGGCGTCCGCCGCGCGCAGGATCGCGGCCAGGGTCCGCGGATCGGACTTGCGGCGGTACGTCGCCCTGTCGACGAAGTGCAGCCGCATGCCGTCGGCCGTACAGCGGGTCAGTGAGGGGTTGAGGGGCCTGGCGGCCAGTTCCTCGCCGCGTACGACGCCGACCGTGCGGATGCCGAGCAACCGGCCGGCCGCGGCCGTGGCGCGCAGGTGGTTGGAGTAGGCGCCGCCGAAGGTGACGACGGTACGGCCGGCCGCCGCCGCGAGGTTCGGGGCCAGCTTGCGCCACTTGTTGCCGATCAGCTCCGGGTGGATCAGGTCGTCCCGCTTCAGCGCCAACCGGACGCCGTGGCGCTCGAACCGGTCGTCCACGACCTCCCGCACCGGCGAGGGCAGCCGCGGGCGCAGTGCGGCGAATGCGAAGGTGTCGGGGCTGGTCACCGGGCCATTGTCACCCGGGAGTGGGGGAGGGGGACTCGGGACTGACGCCTTCGCGCGAGCCCGGGCCGGGCTGCGGCTGCCCGGACCGACGGCGCTCGCGCACGAGGTCGATGAGGGACGGGCCGCCCCGCAGGCACCAGAGTGCGATCACCGGGTCGCAGATCGCGCAGCCCAGGGAGGAGGTGTGGGCGAAGGGGATGATCGGGTCGCCCTTGATGTGGTGCACGATGTCCCACACCGTGTGCAGCAGCCAGCCGATGCCGATCCACGTCCACGACTCCAGGCCGCGGAAGGCGACGTAGGCGAGCAGCGCGGTGAAGGGGAACTCCCAGCCGCCCATGCCGCCGCCGCTGAGGTACGCCGCGCCGGCACCGGCGACCATGACCGCGTTCAGGCGCCGCCGGTGCGGTTCGCGGACGAGGGACATCAACAGGGCGTAGAGGATGCCGATGCCGATCGGCGCGATGTACTCCATGGACAGGCCGTCTCCGGGGTCGGTGGGAGGGACGGGTCACCACGCTAGGTCCGGTCCCGCACGCTCCCCAGCGGCACAACCGACAGGTTCCGACGGATTGTCGCCAGCCGCCCGGAACCCTGCCGCGCCGCCCCGCGAACGCCGGAGAAGCGTGCCCTCTGCCCAGTTGTACGAAGATCCATTCCCGCTCGTTCGTGTAATAGCACCGCGACGTTGAGTGAGGAAGGCTTGGTCGTGCACATCGATGCCCGAGGCATATTGGGCGTCGGTCACAACCGGGAGGGCAGTTCTCTATGTCGGTAGGCGAAGAGGTCCGCACGGAGCAGACCAAGCCGCAGCAGAGTCTCGGCACGGCGGCCGCGCGGAACCTGGCCACCACGACCAAGTCCGTGCCGCAGATGCAGGAGATCAGCTCCCGCTGGCTGCTGCGGATGCTGCCCTGGGTCGATATCCAGGGTGGTACGTACCGGGTGAACCGGCGGCTGACCTTCGCCGTGGGCGACGGCCGGCTGACGTTCGTGAAGACCGGCGACCGCGTCGAGATCATCCCCGCGGAGCTGGGTGAACTGCCGGCGCTGCGGTCGTACGAGGACGAGGAGGTGCTCTTCGAGATCGCCCGGCGCTGCGAGCAGCGGGAGATCGCCGCAGGAGAGGTGATCGCCTCGTTCGGCAGCCCGACGGACGAGGTGTACCTGCTGGCGCACGGCAGGGTGGAGAAGGTCGGCACGGGCCCGTACGGCGACGACGAGTCCCTCGGGGTCCTCGCCGACGGCGCCTACCTCGGCGACGAAGCGCTGCTGAACGGGGACGCCATCTGGGAGTACACGGCCCGGGCGCTCACCGCGTGCACCGTGCTCGTCCTGACCCGCCAGGACGTCGAGCAGATCGCGGAGCGCTCGGACTCGCTGCGCGAGCACCTCCAGCGGCGCCGCTCGATCCCCCAGCAGCGCTCCAACAAGTACGGCGAGAAGGAGATCGACCTCGCCGCCGGCCACTCCGGCGAGCCGGACATCCCGCACACGTTCGTCGACTACGAGGCCAGGCCCCGTGAGTACGAACTGAGCGTCGCCCAGACCGTCCTGCGCATCCACACGCGCGTGGCCGACCTCTACAACCAGCCCATGAACCAGACCGAGCAGCAGATCCGGCTGACGGTCGAGGCGCTGAAGGAGCGCCAGGAGCACGAGCTCGTCAACAACCGCGACTTCGGCCTTCTGCACAACTGCGAGTACGACCAGCGGATCCAGCCGCACGACGGCGTGCCCGGCCCGGACGACCTGGACGAGCTGCTCAGCAGGCGCCGCGGCACCAAACTGCTCCTCGCCCACCCGCGCGCCATCGCCGCGATCGGCCGTGAGCTCAACAAGCGCGGGCTCGTCCCCGAGACCATCGACATGGCCGGCAACCGCATCCCCACCTGGCGCGGAGTGCCGATCTTCCCGTGCAACAAGATCCCGGTGAGCCCGGAGCGGACGACGTCGATCATCGCCATGCGTACCGGCGAGAGCGACCAGGGCGTCATCGGCCTGCGGGCCTCCGGCATCCCGGACGAGATCGAGCCGAGCCTGTCGGTGCGCTTCATGGGCATCAACGAACAGGCCATCATCAAGTACCTGGTCACGGCCTACTACTCGGCCGCGGTCCTGGTACCGGACGCGCTCGGCGTCCTGGAGAACGTCGAGATCGGCCGCTGGCAGTGACGCTTCCGGTGCGGCGGCCGTGTCCGCGCCCGGCAGCGCGGGTACACCCTCGGGGTACGCGCCCAGCGGCAGCGGAAGCGCCACCGTCCGCTCAGTCTCCGAGGCGGTCCCATGGGTGAGTCCCTTGCGGAGTTCAGGACGGAGACCGCGCTGCCCGCTCCCGGCGGGCAGCGCGGTACCGAGCCCGGGCGTGCGGCCGGGGCACCGGAAAGGCGGGGACCCATCGGAACACAGCGGGACGGCCGACCGGGGCCGGCCGAGGGGCACGAGGCGGTCATGCTCCTGGAGCGGGCCCGGGCGGAGGTCGACCCGGTACTGCGGGACGTGCTCGGCTCGCTGCCCGGGCCGATGCGCCGGATCGCGCTCTACCACTTCGGCTGGGAGCAGGCGGACGGCACACCGGAAGAGGGTGGCTCCGGCAAGGCGATCCGGCCCGCGCTCGTCCTCGCCGCGGCGACCGCCCTCGGCGGGTCCGAGGCACGGGCGGCGGCGGTCCGGGCGGCCGCGGCGGTGGAGCTGGTCCACAACTTCACGCTTCTGCACGACGACGTGATGGACCGGGACGCCACCCGCCGGCACCGGCCCACCGCGTGGACCGTGTTCGGCGACCCCGACGCGATCCTCGCCGGGGACGCCCTTCAGGCGCTGGCCATGCGGCTGCTCGCCGAGGACCCGCATCCGGCGGCCCGGACCGCCACCGCCCGGCTCGCGGACTGTGTGATCGAACTGTGCGCGGGACAGCACGCGGACACGGCCATGGAGCGGCGTGCTCCCGGCGAGGTCACGCTCGACGAGGTGCTCGCCATGGCGGAGGCCAAGACGGGCGCACTGCTGGGCAGCGCCTGTGCGATCGGCGCGCTGTACGCGGGTGCCGGGGACGCGGACGTGGCGGCGCTGGACGCGTTCGGCCGGGAGGCCGGGCTCGCCTTCCAGCTCATCGACGACGTGATCGGCATATGGGGCGACCCGCGCCGCACCGGCAAGCCCGTCGGCGCGGACCTGGCCGCCCGCAAGAAGTCCCTGCCGGTCGTGGCGGCCTTCGTCTCCGGCACGCCGGCGGCCGCGGAACTCGCCGAACTGTACGCACGACCCAGCGAGAAGGAGGACCTCGACCACATCGCCCTGACCGTGGAGCGGGCGGGCGGCCGTGACTGGGCGCAGAACCAGGCGGCCGACCGGATGGCAGCGGCGATGCAGCAACTGGCACGCGCGGTGCCGGACCCGGAGGCGGCGGGCGGTCTGCTGGCCCTCGCCGAGTTCGTGACACGGCGCAGCAGTTGACGGCGGACGGTGCGGCAACGGGCCGTCGGCGGCACCTGACGGACCTTCGGGTCACCGAAGGGCAGGACCCCGGAGCGCCTCGGGGCCGTGCGGCTCCTGACCCCGTACGGCCCCGGGCCTCCGGCCAGGCGGGTCCCGCACTGCCCCACGGTGTGCGGGACCCGCCTCCTACTGCCGGTCACGACAGGTGCTTTGGGCAGCGGTTCGATGAAATCCCGCCAAGCTCATGCCCCACGCGCCGGGACGGCTCCCAACCGCCCTACGATCAACGCCGGTCGGGACGAGCGAAGGGGTGGGACATGGGTGTGGCGATCCGGACGGCGGGTGAGGGGGACCGGGAGCTGGTTGTCCGGCTGCTGGACGAGGCGTTCCAGGACGACCCCGTGAGCGGCTGGGTCTTCCCCGGGGCGGAGGACCGTCGCGCCAAGCATCCCGGGCTCATGGCCGCCTTCACCGACATCGTGCTCGCGGGCGGGCGCATCGACCTCACCGAGGACGGTTCGGCCTGTGCGCTGTGGCTGTCCATGCCGGCCGACGACCATGACGGCGACGCCGAGGACGACGGTCCGGCCCAGGTGCGTCAGGCCGTCGACCCGGACAACGAACGCGTCGAGACGATCGGCCGGCTGACCGCCGCCATCCACCCCACCGGGCGGGCGCACGAGTACCTGTGGATGATCGGCGTGGCCCCCGGCCGCCAGGGCGAGGGTCTCGGCACGGCGCTCATCGAGTCGGTCCTCGACCGCTGCGACGACGAGGGACTGCCCGCCTACCTGGAGGCGAGCAGCGCCCGCAGCCGCAAGCTGTACGAGCGCCTCGGCTTCGAGCTCGCCGACCCGGTGCTGGACCTCCCGGAGGACGGCCCGACCATGTGGCCGATGTGGCGCGAGCCCCGCACGCGCAAGGCCTAGGGCGTGTCCACGCCACCCTGTCCGGCTTCTCCCTCCGGCAACACCGTCGCCACGATCCTCTCCACCAGCCCGTCCGGCACGCTCACCCCGGGCAGTACGCCCTCCAGGACGCCCGGCAGGGTCAGGTGCTCCAGGAGCAGTCCGAGCATGGCCAGGTACAGCACGGCGACGGACTCGTCGCCGCCGGGGAGGCCGGCCGTCCGGTGGAACTCCATGGCCTCCTCCAGGTCGCCGCGCACCGACTTGGTGTAGGAGGCGAGCAGTTCGGGACGCCGGGTCGCCTCCAGGCGCAGCTCCATGAGGGCCAGATAGCCCGTGCGGTCGCGGGTCGCGCGGGCCATCAGGTCGTACATGAAGGCCGTGACCAGTGAACGGTCCCTGGGGCGGTTCATCAGCTCGGCGACCACGTCGGGGTCGGGCGCGAGCCGTGTGTGCAGCCGGGTGTCGATCTGGCGCAGCAGGTCGGCACGGCCGGTGAAGTAGTTGGAGGCCGTGCCCACGGGCACGCCGGCCTCCGTGTCCACCGCGCGGAACGTCAGCCCGCGCGCTCCCTCGCGCGCGAGCACCTCGACACCGGCGTCGACGAGCGCGGCCCGGCGCTCGGGATTGCTGGCCATGCGGAGTCCCTTCTCCCACTTTCGTCGGTTCGCGGATATCGCTTGCAACCACTACATCAGGAGTACTACAACTGAAGTCGTTGCACCGGCAGCCTACGAAAAGAGACCGGCTTGCGAAAGCTCACGTACTTCATCGCCTGTTCCATCGACGGCTTCATCGGCGACCCGGGCGGCGACGGGACGTCGATGGTCCGTTTCGTCGACGAGGAGTTCCTCGCGTTCCTCAAGGCGGAATACCCGGAGACCGTGCCCACCCACGGACGCCGGGCCCTCGGCGTCGACGACCTGCCGAACAAGCGGTTCGACACCATCATCCAGGGCCGCGGCAGCTACGACCTCGCTCTGAAGGAAGGCGTCACCAGCCCGTACGCCCACCTGCGCGAATACGTCGCCTCTCGCACGCTGAAGGAGTCGCCCGACCCGAACGTCGAGATCATCGCGGACGACCTGGTCGGAAAGGTCCGCGAACTGAAGGCCGAGGACGGCGACTTCGGCATCTACCTGTGCGGCGGCGCGCAGATCGCGGGCGAACTGCGCGACGAGATCGACGAACTCGTGATCAAGACCTACCCGCTCGTGTACGGCGCGGGCATGCCGATGTTCGGCTCCGGATTCGCGATCTCGGAGTTCGCCCTGGAGTCGGTGCGCACCTTCGGCAACGACGTGCTGGTGCGCACCTACAGCAGGAAGCGCTGACGCCCAGACCGGCCTACCCTGAGGACATGGGCAGCGAAGAACACGTCTGTCCCACCTGCGGACAGCCAGTGGAAGCAGTCGTCCGGCGCCACAAGACGCTGGGCGCGTGGGTCCCGCGCTGGGTACCGGGCCCCTGCCGCAACCCCGAGTGCGCGGCCTACGACGCGGAGGGGGCCGAGAGCGGCCACGCCCGTGAGGACACCCGGACCGCCGGCAAGTCCCGGTCCGCCGAGGGCACCGCCCCACCTGCGACGACCCCGCCCGAAGGCAGCGGCTGCCGTCCGTCCTCCAGACCCTCTACCTGATCTTCAACGAGGGTTACACGGCCACCTCCGGAGCCGCCCTCCAGCGCCGCGACCTCGCGGGCGAGGCCGTACGCCTGGCCCGCACGGTCCACCGGCTGCTCCCCGACGACTGCGAGGCGGCCGGCCTGCTCACCCTGATGCTGCTCACCGACGCCCGTCGCGACGCGCGCAGCGGACCGCACGGCGAGTTGATCCCCCTCGACGAGCAGGACCGGGACCGCTGGGACAAGGCCGCGATCGAGGAGGGCGTCGCACTGGTCACCGGGGCGCTGTCCCGGCGCCGGCCCGGGCCGTACCGACTGCGTGCCGCGATCGCCGCCGTCCACGACGAGGCACCCTCGCCCGAGGCGACGGACTGGGCCGAGATCCTGGGCCTGTACGACGTCCTCGTCCGCCTGGTCCCGGGCCCGGTCGAACGCCTCAACCGCGCGGTAGCCGTCGCCATGGTCCACGGACCGCACGCCGGCTTGACCGAACTGGACGCCCTGGCGGATGAGTTGAAGGGCCACCGCCTGGACGCCGTACGAGGTCACCTCCTGGAGCGCGCGGGCGAGCCCGAAGCCGCCCGTGCCGCCTACGAGTCGGCGGCCGCCCGGACCCTCAGCCTCCCCGAGCAGCGCTATCTCCAGGCGCGGGCGGCGCGGTTGAACGACTAGCGTGTGAGGCATGGACATGGCGGGGGAGCGGCGGCGCCGGGTGTGGCGCCGGGCGGTGATCGTGTGGGCGCTGGTCGCGGTCGTCGCAGGCGGGCTGACGCTGTGGATGCAGGACTCGACGAAGCCTCGGGGACCGTACGTCTGGGAGGACGCGAACCCCGACGAGACACCGGACCTGCCGCCCTGCCCGACGCCTGAGGACGTCGGGGCCGTCCTGTGCGCGTACGTTGAAGCGGACTAGGCGCGCAGCGAGCCCGTCTCCGGATCCCGGGTCGTCAGGCAGTACGTGCCGCCCGCCGGGTCGCGCATCAGCGTCCAGCCCGAGAAGTCGGCCACGGACACGGCCCCGAGCTTCTCGTGCCACGTCCGGGTCGCCTCGACGTCCGCGCAGGCGAGGTCGAGGTGGGCGGAGGCCGGGCGTTCCTCGTCGAGGCGTTGCAGGAGCAGGCGTACCGGCAGCCCTGGCGGCGGCTCGACCACGTGGAACTCCGGGAGCGAGCCGGGCCGTGACGTCCAGCCGGCCAGCAGCCCGCTCCAGAAGGCGACTTCGGCGTCGTAGGCGGACGGCGGCACGTCCACGCACACCTGGTCGAGACGGCTGCCCCGCACCACCCCCGGGCGCGACGATTGCCCCTGCCAAGGGGCCGCGCAGAACAACTGCCCGCCGGGCGACCGCAGCACGACGAGTGATCCGAGGTCGGCCACCACGCTCGCGCCGAGCCGCGTCGCCGAGTCGGCGAACTCCCTTACGTCGTCCACACAGAAGTCGAGATGCGCACCGCCGCCCCCCGACCGCACCGCCTGTGCCTTCAGGCAGGCGTCGGCGTCGTCCGGGACCAGAGTGACGAACTCGGAGTCCTCTCCGCGCAGTTCGGACAGCCGGGTGTCCGTGACCGCCGTCCAGAAGTCGCAGGCGGTGTCGAACGCCTCACGCGGGCGGTCGATGAAGGCGTACGTCCAGCGGATCCTCATGGGCGCGATCGTACAAGGGCGACGTCACCGCCACCCGCGTGAACCTTGACCAGCCTTTGCCTCGCCGTTCCCCGCCCATTGGCCTGCACTTGTTTGCATTCAGGAATGGACCACATCACGTTCCTCGTGGCGGTCGTCATCGTGACGGCGCTCGCCTTCGACTTCACCAACGGATTCCACGACACGGCGAACGCGATGGCCACGTCCATCGCCACCGGCGCACTCGCTCCCCGTACGGCAGTCCTGATCAGCGGTGTCCTCAACGTGGTCGGTGCCTTTCTGTCCACCGAGGTCGCCAGGACCATCTCGGGCGGCATCGTGGACGACACCCTCGTCACCCCGGGGATGATCTTCGCGGGCCTGGTCGGGGCGATCCTGTGGAACCTGCTGACCTGGCTGGTCGGTCTGCCGTCGAGTTCCTCGCACGCCCTGTTCGGCGGGCTGATCGGGGCCGTGTGGGTCGGGGCGGGCGGCCACGGCGTCCACTTCGGCAAGGTCGTCGAGAAGGTGCTGGTGCCGGCGGTGGCCTCTCCCATCGTGGCGGGTGTCGCCGCGCTGCTGGCCACCTACCTCGCCTACCGGCTCACCGACCGCGCCCGCAAAGACTCCGTGACCAAGGGCTTCCGGATCGGCCAGATCGCCTCGGCCTCGCTGGTCTCCCTCGCCCACGGCACGAACGACGCGCAGAAGACCATGGGCGTCATCACCCTCACCCTGATCTCGGCCGGCGCGCTCGGCCACGACGCCGGACCGCCCCTGTGGGTCATCGCGTCCGCGGGCATCGCCATCGGCCTCGGCACGTATCTCGGCGGCTGGCGCATCATCCGCACCATGGGCAAGGGCCTCACCGAGATCCAGTCGCCGCAGGGCTTCGCCGCCGAGACCGCCTCCACCACCGTCATCCTGACCTCAGCACACCTCGGCTTCGCCCTGTCCACCACCCAGGTCGCCTCCGGCAGCATCCTCGGCGCGGGTCTCGGCCGCAGGCTCGCGGAGGTCCGCTGGGGCGTCGCGGGCCGCATGGCGGTCGCGTGGCTGATCACGCTGCCCGCCGCCGCACTGGTCGGCGGCCTGGCCGCCAGCGTGGTCCAGAGCGGCGGCGGCCCCGGTACGGCGGTCGTCGCCCTGGTCGGCGCGGCCCTCGCCGCGGGCATCGTGGTCGTCTCGCGCCGCAACCCGGTGCACGCGCACAACGTCAACGACGCACACGAGGTCACCATCCGCACCGAGCCGCCCGCCAAGGTCGGCACGGCCGCCTGAACGACGGGAGTCGACATGCATCTGGACTGGACCGCACTCGGCCAGGTCACCGCGGTGAGCATAGGCGTCACCGTCGCCGTGGTCGCGGTCTTCGCCCTCGGCGTCCTCGGCCTCGCCCAACTGGAGGGCGCCCGCGACCAGCAGGGCCGCACTTCCGCCCTCGGCCTCACCCAGGCGGCGCTGTGCTTCCTCGCCTGCGCGGCCGTGGTGGCGTACGGGATCTTCCTGATCGTCCCGCAGTTCCACTGACGGCGACGACCGCCGCCCATGACGAAGGGGCCCGGCCGGTTCTCCCGGCCGGGCCCCTTCGTCTGCCCGTGACTTCAGGCCTTCTTGGTCTCCCAGAAGATCTTGTCGATCTGAGCGATGTAGTCCAGCGCCTTCTGGCCGGTCGCCGGGTCGGTCGAACCCTTGGCGGCCGAGAGGGCCTTGAGGGCGTCGTTGACCAGCTGGTGCAGCTCCGGGTACTTCTCGAAGTGCGGCGGCTTGAAGTAGTCGCTCCACAGCACGGACACGTGGTGCTTCGCGAGCTCCGCGCGCTGCTCCTTGATGGTGGTGGCGCGCGCCTGGAAGTGCGGGTCGTCGTTGCCGGCCATCTTCTCCTGGATGGCCTTCACCGACTCCGCCTCGATGCGGGCCTGGGCAGGGTCGTACACACCGCAGGGAAGGTCACAGTGTGCGCTGACCTTGACCTTGGGGGCAAACAGGCGGGAAAGCATGGAGCATTCCTTCCTCGTGATCGTCTTCTCACAGGGGACATTACTCCGTGAGGGACGGCTTTTCGCGAGTGCCCCCATGGGCTTAGGACAAAAGTCCGGGGTGAGACTGAGACTGGTGGACGAAGAACCGGGGAGGTGCCGGGTGATGCCGGAGCTGTCGCAGGAGTCCGAGCGGGGGAGGCCGGCCGCGCCCTTCGGGGTGGCAGAGGTGACCGGTCCGTCCATGGTGCCCACGCTGTACCACGGGGACCGGCTCCTGGTGCACTACGGGGCCCGGATCAAGCCCGGTGACGTCATCGTGCTGCGTCATCCCTTCCAGCAGGACCTGCTGGTCGTCAAGCGGATCGCCCAGCGGCGCGAGAACGGCTGGTGGGTGCTCGGGGACAACGCGTACGCCGGCGGCGACAGCACCGACTACGGCGTCGTACCGGACGAGCTGGTGCTGGGCCGGGTCCGGTTCCGCTACCGGCCGCTCAAGCCCGGCCGGCGTTCGCCCTGGGCGCTGCTCGGCTGGGCGCTGTCGGCCGCGCGGCCCGTCCTCTCGGGCAGGCCGGGCCGGGCGGCTTCGAGGCGTTTGCGGGCGCGGTAGGCCGCCACGTTGGCGCGGGTCGCGCAGCGGTCGGAGCAGTAGCGCCGGGAGCGGTTGGTGGAGGTGTCCAGGTAGGCGTTGCGGCAGGGCGCGGCCTCGCACAGGCCGAGCCGGTCCACGCCGTACTCGGTCAGGTGGAACGCCAGCCCCATCGCCGCGATCGCCGCGTAGCCCGCGGTCGCGTTGGACGGGTGGTCCGCCAGGTGCATGTGCCACAGGGGACGGCCGTCGTCGTCGCGGAAGTCGTGCCCGGAGATCTGCGGGCTCACCGGGAACTCCAGCAGCAGTGAGTTCAGCAGGTCCACGGCGAGCGTCTCGTCCCCCTTGTCGGCCGCCTCGAAGACCGCGCGCAGCCGGGCCCGGACCGAGCGGAAGCGCGTGACGTCCGTGTCGGTGGCGCGGCGGGCCGCCGACTGGTTGACGCCGAACAGCTCGCGGACCGCCTCGACCGACGTCAGGGAGTCCTTGCCCCGGGCCGGTTCCTCGGTGTTGACGAGGCGCACCGCATAGTCCGAGTAATAGGCCAGTTCCACTTGTAGTCCTTACGGAGGGGCTTTATTGTCGTGAGCGCGCACTCGTAACAGCTGATGGTGCTTCCAGGGTATTACGAGGGAGGGGCTCGATGACGGACGCGGACACCACCACGACCACCGCCGACTGGCAGGCCTGGCAGAAGAGCTGGGACCGGCAGCAGGAGTGGTACCTGCCCGACCGCGAGGAGCGGTTCCGGATCATGCTCGACATGGTGGAGGCCCTCGTGGGCACCGCCCCGCGTGTGCTCGACCTCGCCTGCGGCACCGGGAGCATCACCACCCGGCTGCTCGCCCGGTTCCCGGAGGCCACCAGCACCGGCGTCGACCTCGACCCGGCGCTCCTCGCCATCGCCGAGGGCACCTTCGCGGGCGATGAGCGGGTAAGCCTCGTCACCGCCGACCTCAAGGACCCCCACTGGCCGGCGAAGCTGCCGTACGACTCGTACGACGCCGTCCTGACCGCGACGGCCCTGCACTGGCTGCACCGGGAACCCCTCGCGGACCTCTACGGCCAGGTCGCGGGAGTGGTCTGCGACGGCGGTGTCTTCATGAACGCGGACCACATGATCGACGAGACGACGCCCCGGATCAACGCCGCCGAGCAGGCGCAGCGGCACGCCCGCATGGAACAGGCCGAGCGGGACGGCGTCCTCGACTGGTCGCAGTGGTGGCAGCTCGCCGCCAAGGACCCGGTCCTCGCGGAGCCCACGGCCCGGCGCTACGAGATCTACGGCGAGCACGCGGACGGCGACATGCCGTCGGCGGCGTGGCACGCGCGCGTGCTGCGCGAGAAGGGGTTCGCGGAGGCCAGGCCGGTGTGGTGCTCACCCTCCGACACCCTGCTGCTCGCCCTGAAGTAGCACGCCGAAGGGGGCGGTACGGAGTTCCCGTACCGCCCCCTTCGATGTGTGTGAAGTCAGAGCACCTTGGACAGGAACGACTTCGTCCGCTCGTGCTGCGGGTTCGTCAGCACCTCACGCGGGTGGCCGGATTCGACCACCACACCGCCGTCCATGAAGACCAGGCTGTCGCCCACCTCGCGGGCGAAGCCCATCTCGTGGGTGACGACGATCATCGTCATACCGGACTCGGCGAGGTCGCGCATGACGTCCAGGACGTCACCGACCAGCTCCGGGTCCAGCGCCGACGTCGGCTCGTCGAACAGCATCAGCTTCGGGTCCATGGCGAGGGCCCGGGCGATGGCGACGCGCTGCTGCTGGCCGCCGGAGAGCTGCGCGGGGTAGCTGCCCGCCTTGTCGGCCAGGCCCACCCGGTCCAGGAGCTCCAGGGCACGCAGCCGGGCCTGGCTCCTGCCCACGCCCTTGACCTGGACCGGCGCCTCCATGATGTTCTCAACGGCCGTCATGTGCGGGAACAGGTTGAAGCGCTGGAAGACCATGCCGATGTCCCGGCGCTTGACGGCGACCTCGCTGTCCTTCAGC
Source organism: Streptomyces azureus (assembly GCF_001270025.1). Lineage (NCBI taxonomy): Bacteria > Bacillati > Actinomycetota > Actinomycetes > Kitasatosporales > Streptomycetaceae > Streptomyces > Streptomyces azureus. The sequence continues at coordinate 53,795 of NZ_DF968231.1, forward strand.
TCGTAGAGCTTGTCGCCCTTCTGGCGGTAGCCGACCAGCTCACCGTCCACGTACAGGCGGCCGGCGTTGATCTTCTCCAGGTGGTTGATGCACCGGAGGAAGGTCGACTTGCCGGAGCCGGAGGGGCCGATGAGGCAGAACACCTCGCCGGACTTCACTTCCAGGTCGATGCCCTTGAGGACTTCGAGGGGGCCGAAGCTCTTGTGGACGCCTTCGGCCTTCACCATGGGGGTCATGCGGTGCCTCCCGTCGACGCCGAGCGGTTGGACAGGGACAGCAGGTTCGCCTTGATCTTCTGGAGCGGGGTGGCCGGGAGAGACCTGCTCGAACCACGCGCGTAGTACCGCTCCAGGTAGTACTGGCCGATGCTGAAGATCGAGGTCAGCAGCAGGTACCAGGCCGCCGCCAGGAACAGCATCTCGGCGGGGGCGCCGGAGGTCTGGCCGATGTCCTGGGCCACGCGGAACAACTCGGAGTACTGGACGACCGAGACCAGCGAGGTCGTCTTCAGCATGTTGATGACCTCGTTGCCCGTCGGCGGCACGATCACGCGCATCGCCTGCGGGATGACGATCCTGCGCAGCGTCTTGCCGTGGCTCATGCCCAGCGCCTGCGACGCCTCGGTCTGGCCCTCGTCGACCGAGAGCAGACCGGCACGGCAGATCTCCGCCATGTAGGCGGCCTCGTTGAGGCCGAGGCCCAGCAGTGCCGTCAGGAACGGGGTCATGAAGTCCGACCACTCATCCCGGTAGAACGGCCCGAGGTTGATGTACTCGAAGACCAGGCCCAGGTTGAACCAGACCACCAGTTGCACCAGGACCGGGGTGCCCCGGAAGAACCAGATGTAGAACCAGGCGATCCACGAGGTCACCGGGTTCTTCGACAGCCGCATCACGGCGAGCATGATGCCGCCGACGATGCCGATCACCATGGACAGGATGGTGATCAGGAGGGTCCTGCCCACGCCCTGAAGGATGCGGTCGTCGAAGAAGTAGTCCGGGATCGCGTCCCAGTTGATCTTGCCCTGGGAGAACGCGTAGACGACCCCGACCAGCAGGGCGATGGCGACGACGGCGGAGATGTACCGCCCGTAGTGCCGGACCGGGATGGCCTTGATGGCCTCCGGCCCGGCCGGGGGCGTGTCGCCTGCCGTCTTGTCGATGTCAACAGTCACGGGTGTTGCCTTTCAGTGCCGCTGCGTCGCGGTCACTTGCCGCCGTTGATGGTGGCTTCCTTGATGGCGCCGTCCGTGACGCCCCACTTCTTCATGATCTTCTCGTACTCGCCGTTCTTGATGATCGCGTCCAGCGCGGCCTTGAGGGCGTCCCGCAGCTGCGTCTGGTTCTTGGCGACCGCGATGCCGTACGGAGCGGCCTCGACCTGCTCGCCGACCAGCTGGAAGTCCTTGCCGCCGCCGGAGGTCTTCACGGCGTACGCGGCGACCGGGAAGTCGGACGAGCCGGCGTCGGCGCCACCCGCGCGCAGGCGGGTCTGGGCCTGCTGGTCGTTGTCGAAGGGCTCGATGGCGATCTTCTTGCCGGCCGGGCACTTCTTCGACTCGGCCTTGGCGAGGTCCTCGGAGACCGTGCCGCGCTGCAGCACGATCTTCTTGCCGCACAGGTCGGACCAGGTCTTGATGCCCTGGTCGTCGCCCTTCTTGGTGTAGATCGAGACACCGGCGGTGAAGTAGTCGACGAAGTCGACGCCCTCACCGACCTTCTTGCCGGTGTCGGAGTCGATGCCCTCCTGGCGGTCCTTGGTGTCGGTCATCGCGGACATGGCGATGTCGTACCGCTTGGAGCGCAGACCGGTGATCAGCGTGTCGAAGGTGCCGTTCTCGAACTGGAAGTCGACCCCGAGCTGCTTGCCCATGGCGGCGGCGAGGTCCGGGTCGATACCGACCGTCTTGCCCGCGCTGTCCTTGAACTCGACCGGGGCGTAGGCGATGTCGGAACCGACCTTGATGACGCCCTTGTCCCGGATCGACTTCGGCAGCTTGTCGGCGAGCGGGGCCGACGCCGTCGCGGTCTGGCTGTCCGAGCCGTTGTCCTTGGTCTGGTCACCGCATCCGGTGAGCATCAGCGCGCCTGCGACCGCGATCGCACCGACCGCTGCTAGCCGGGACTGCGCGGCGGTCGTACGACGGGTGGAGCTTGCGGTCATGGTGGGTTCCTCCGGCGGATGGGTGGAGTTGCCGATGGGGCGGGCGCTGCCGATGGGGTTCGACAGTGCCGGGGACTGCCGACGGTGCCGGCAGTGCCGTGGGTCGACGAGAACACACGTCTTCGAGTGTCGCGACCTCGTGTGATTACGGCATCTTGCCATTCGGACTGCGCCATTCTGGGGGCCAGCCATGTCAAAATCGGATAACGGGCGACCCCCGAACCGCACCACTCCGGTACATCACGGCCGGATCTTCTGCGGGAATCACTCCTTCCGGCCGGAAGATCTTCGGTATGTCCAGGGAATCCGATACGGGTCCCGAAGGGTTCGCCGATGCTTGAGCGGTTGTCGAGGGATTGTCCAGGCCTTGCCCCGATATTGGACGAAGAGTCGGGTGCCCGTGTGTGACCTTCGCGTTATGGACTCGTCGTCGGCGCCGTCCGTCCGGTAAGAAGGGTCTTTACACCCCTCATCCGGGGCTCAGGGCGCGTGTGCGGCGCGCCCGTCGCGTATGCGCCCGTACGTATCACGTACACAGCACGACCACGGCCGTACGCGGTCCCGCCCACACCTCACCAGGAGTGGCCACCCTCAGACCAATGAAGATTTAAGGGGTAAAACGAAGTGGCAGCGGAGATCGTCAATCCTCGCAGCGAGAGCACGACGGACCATACGGGTCACGAGGGCGGTGCGGAGCCCCTCGACTCCTTCGATCCGGCGTTCGCGCTCCACCGCGGCGGCAAGATGGCCGTGCAGGCCACGGTGCCGGTCCGTGACAAGGACGACCTGTCCCTGGCGTACACGCCCGGCGTCGCGAAGGTGTGCTCCGCGATCGCGGAGCAGCCGGAGCTCGTCCACGACTACACGTGGAAGTCGTCGGTCGTGGCCGTCGTGACGGACGGTACGGCCGTGCTGGGGCTCGGTGACATCGGGCCCGAGGCCTCCCTCCCGGTGATGGAGGGCAAGGCGATTCTGTTCAAGCAGTTCGGTGGCGTGGACGCGGTTCCGATCGCGCTGAACTGCACGGACGTCGACGAGATCGTCGAGACGGTGGTGCGGCTCGCGCCGTCGTTCGGCGGAGTCAACCTGGAGGACATCTCGGCGCCGCGGTGCTTCGAGATCGAGCGGAAGCTCCAGGAGCGGCTCGACATTCCCGTCTTCCACGACGACCAGCACGGTACGGCGGTGGTGACGCTGGCGGCCCTGCGGAACGCCGCGCGGCTGAGCAAGCGGGCGCTGGGCGATCTGCGGGCTGTCATCTCCGGCGCTGGTGCGGCGGGTGTCGCCATTGCGAAGATGCTGGTCGAAGCCGGGATCGGGGATGTCGCGGTGGCCGACCGCAAGGGTGTCGTGTCGGCGGACCGGGACGATCTGACGCCGGTGAAGCGGGAGCTGGCCGGGTTCACGAACAAGGCGGGCATCAGCGGGTCGCTGGAGGCGGCGCTGGCCGGGGCCGATGTGTTCATCGGGGTGTCCGGTGGGACGGTGCCGGAGGACGCGGTCGCGTCGATGGCCGAGGGAGCGTTCGTGTTCGCCATGGCGAATCCGAATCCTGAGGTGCATCCCGAGGTCGCGCACAAGTACGCGGCCGTGGTGGCTACCGGGCGGTCGGACTTCCCGAACCAGATCAACAACGTGCTGGCCTTTCCGGGGATCTTCGCGGGTGCCTTGCAGGTGCGGGCGTCGCGGATCACGGAGGGGATGAAGCTGGCTGCCGCGGAGGCGCTGGCGGGCGTGGTCGGGGACGACCTCGCGGCCGACTACGTCATTCCGTCGCCGTTCGACGAGCGGGTCGCGCCGGCGGTGACGGCCGCGGTGGCGGCGGCTGCGCGGGCTGAGGGTGTGGCTCGGCGGTAGCGCGTAGCGCGTAGCGCGGTGATGGTTGAGTGGCCCCGCCCGGGTGGGCGGGGTCATTTCTTTTGGGTGGGTGCGGCTGTTCGGGTGGTGTGGTGTGCCTGCGGCGGCCTGTGCGGCTTGGTTGGGGTGCGCGCGTAGCACCCACGCGCGGGTGGTGGGTCGGGGCCGCGCCGGGGGGTGTCCCTCCTCGGAACGGCGCGATGGGGTCGTACGCCGACTGGCTGTCCGTTGACGCGCCAACCGCTGCGGGCGGACACTCCCCCGACAGGCCCCCTTCCGTGGTCCGGCGGGTGCGGGCGCGTGGTCGCCTCCTCCAGCTGCGACGCAAGCCGCTCGGCTGCGGGCTGTGGTCCCGCTCAGCTGCGGGCCGTGGTCCCGTTCAGCTCGGGCCGTGGTCCCGCTCGGCTGCGGGCAGTCGTGCCGCTGGGGCGGCACGGGTGGGCGCAGTGCCACATCATCGCGCCGAGTTGCGCACCCACCCGGGCAGGACACTGACGTCCTGGGCCTGGCAAGAGGGTGTGTCTCACAGGCTTATACGGTTCCTTTGGCCCGGCAGGGAACCTATCGTCAAGGTCATGTTCGCTGTCTATGCCGCCCGAATCGACCGCGACCAGCCACTGGCCGGCCTGGAGTTGGGAGAGCGCCCGGCTCCCGAGAGCCGCCCCGGCTGGAGCACCGTCACGGTCAAGGCCGCCTCCCTCAACCATCACGACCTGTGGTCCCTGCGCGGCGTCGGCCTCGCAGAGGACAAGCTGCCGATGATCCTCGGCTGTGACGCCGCGGGCGTCGACGAGGACGGCAACGAGGTCGTCCTGCACTCCGTCATCGGACAGAGCGGGCACGGGGTCGGCCCGAAGGAGCCCCGTTCCATCCTCACCGAGCGCTACCAGGGCACCTTCGCCGAGCAGGTCGCCGTGCCGACCTGGAACATCCTGCCCAAGCCCAAGGAGCTCTCCTTCGAGGAGGCCGCCTGTCTGCCCACGGCATGGCTGACCGCGTACCGGATGCTGTTCACCAACGCGGGCGTCCGGCCCGGCGACTCCGTGCTCGTGCAGGGCGCCGGGGGCGGTGTCGCCACGGCCGCCATCGTGCTGGGGAAGGCCGCCGGGCTCCGGGTCTTCGCCACGAGCCGGGACGAGGCCAAGCGGAAGCGGGCCGTGGAGCTGGGCGCCGTGGAGGCCCTGGAGTCGGGCGCGCGGCTGCCGCAGCGGGTCGACGCCGTGATCGAGACCGTCGGGGCCGCCACCTGGTCGCACTCCGTGAAGTCGCTGAAGCCCGGCGGCACGCTGGTGATTTCCGGTGCCACCAGTGGTGACCGGCCCTCGCACGCCGAACTGACCCGGATCTTCTTCCTGGAGCTCAAGGTCGTCGGGTCGACGATGGGCACCAAGGACGAGCTGGAGGACCTGCTCGCGTTCTGTGCCGCCACCGGTGTGCGGCCGGTCATCGACGAGGTGCTGCCCATGGACCGCGCGCGGGCGGGCTTCGAACGGCTGGCGTCCGGTGAGCAGTTCGGGAAGGTCGTGCTCACCAATCCCTAGTCCCCCCTGAATGTGCTGACGGCCGGTCCGGGTTCGGGCCGGCCGTTTGGTTTGTCAACTGGGGTTGACGAGAGTGTGGTGTCAACGTAAGTTGACGTCATGACCGAAGCAACCGATCTGGCCGAGCGTGCGGGCGACCGTGATCCACGGGTCGGCCTGCGGGCCGTGGCCGCCCTGCGCAGGCTGCTGGAGCAGCTGGAAGCCGTCCAGGTGCGCAACGCGCGCAACCAGGGATGGTCGTGGCAGGAGATCGCCACCGAACTCGGTGTGAGCAGGCAGGCCGTGCACAAGAAGTACGGGAGGCATTGATGTTCGAGCGGTTCACGAAGGACGCCCGGAGCGTGGTCAAGGGCGCGTTCGAGTATGTGGAGGGCGGTGGTGGCGGGCAGGTCGTGGAGCCGGAGCATCTGCTGCTCGCGCTGCTCGACCGGGAGGGCAGTCGTGGCTCGTTCGCGCTCGCCGCTCTCGGGCTCGGTGAGCGGAGGGAGTCCGTGCGGCAGGCGCTGGGCGCGGCGCGGCGGCGGGCCGGGCTGTCGCAGGCCGAGGCCGACGCGCTCGCCGGGCTCGGGATCGATGTGGAGGAGATCGTCGCCCGGGTGGAGGAGGTGCACGGGGTCGGCGCCATGGCCGGTGACCGGAAGGACAAGGGGTGGTGGTCGGGGCGGGCTTCCTTCGGGCGCGGCGCCAAGGACGTCCTGGAGCGCTCCTTGCGGGTCGCCCTCGCCCAGCGGGACCGGCACATCGGTGACGAGCACATCCTGCTGGCCCTGACCATGCGCCCCGGTGTGCCGGCCGAGGTCCTCGCCGACCACGGGGTGACGTACGAGTCCGTGGTGCGGGTGCTGTACGGGGGCGGCGAGGCCAAGGCCGGGTGACCGGCGGGGTCCCGGCCGCCTACTTCTTCGGGGTGCGCAGCAGTGTTTCGATGTGGGCCGCCGCCGTCGACAGGTGGCGGCGGGCGTCGCGCAGCTGGTCGGGCGTGACGCCGTGGTCCCGGGCCGCGTCGCGGATGTCGTCCCGGAAGCGATCGAGCAGGCGGTCCAGGTCGCGGGCGGGGTCGCCGGTGGAGTCCGTGGCGTCCTCCTGGGCCCAGGCGGGTTCGTAGGCGGCCGGGAAGTCCTCGGCGGGCTGTGAGGGCGCCGACTGCGAGGCAGGCTTGCCTGTGCCTGTGCCTGTGCCTGTGCCTGTGCCTGTGCCTGTGCCGGTCCAGTCGAAGCCGAAGTCCTTGCCGTGGTCCTTGCCGAACTCGCCCACCTCCTTGGCCAGTTCGCTCAGGCCCTCGCGCAGTCCCGTGGGCCAGTCGCCGCGGGCGAAGTGGTCCTGGACCTGCTCTTGGACCCGGCGCGCGATGCGCTGCACCTGCTCCTGGGCCTGGGCGCGGGCCTGTTCCTGGGCCTCCTTCGCCTGGCGGCGGGCCCGCTGGGCGTCCTCGCGGGCGCGGCGGCTCTCGTCCTTGGCGCGGCGGGCCTGTTCCTTCCACTCCTGCCGGGCGCGCCGCATCTCCTCCTTGGCGATGCGCCAGGCGTCCTTGTCGCCGTACTGCCCGAAGTCCCCGAAGGGCGCGTCCTCAGCGCCACGGGTCCCGGTGCCGTTCTCCCGGCGGGCCTCGGTCGCGGCGGCGCGCACCTCACGGCGCAGGTCGCCGGCGGCCCCGCGCACGTCGGCGCGGATCTCCGCGGCCAGTTCCGCGACGGACTCCCGGATCTCCAGCTCGAGGTCGGCCAGTTCGCCGCTGCGGTCGGCCAGTTCCGCGCGGCCCGCGTCCGTGATCGAGTACACCTTGCGGCCACCCTCGGTGGTGTGGGTGACCAGGCCTTCGGCCTCCAGCTTGGCCAGGCGCGGGTAGACCGTGCCCGCCGACGGTGCGTACAACCCCTGGAAGCGCTCTTCGAGGAGGCGGATCACCTCGTAGCCGTGGCGGGGGGCCTCGTCCAGCAGCTTCAGCAGGTAGAGGCGGAGGCGGCCGTGGGCGAAGACGGGGGGCATGTCAGAGCACCTTCTTGTCGGTCGTGCCGTCGGCCGGGACGTCGGCGTCGGCGGCGCCCCGGTCGGAGACGGAATTGTCTCCCGACCGGGCCTGCGGGTCGTCCTGCGGGTCGGCCTGCCGGTCATCCTGCGAGCCGGCCGGCGAGCTGCCGGTGCCGGGCCGGGTGTCCCATGGCTCGTCGGGCTCGTCCTCCCTGGCGGGGCGGCGCAGCAGCGCGATCGAACCGGAGACCGTGGTGGCCCGCAGCTTGCCGTTGCCCGCGCCCAGGCGGCCCGTGATCTTGTGGGCGCCCCACTGGCCGTGCACCCGCAGATCGTCGAAGGCGTTGGAGACCGCGCCGCTCGCCGTGTTGGCCTCGACCTCCGCGTCCGCCGGGTCCGGCAGCCGGATCGCGATCTCGCCCGAGACGCTGGTCAGCCGCACGTCCGTCGGACCACCCGGGTCGAGGTCGACGATCATGGAGCCGCTGACCGAATCGGCCCGCACGGAGGAGCCGGAACCCTCGACCACCGTGAGGTCGCCCGAGACGGAGTTGAACCGCAGGTCGCCGGTCACGTCCTGGGCCTCCATGCTCCCGGAGACCGTGTCGGCGCGGACCGGGCCCGAGAGTCCCACGAGGGTCGTGTCGCCCGTGACGCCCTTCACCACCACCGGTCCCTCGATCCCGGAGATCACGGCTGCCGCGCCGACCACCCCCACCTCCACCCGGGTGGAGGCCGGGACGGCCAGGGAGACCACCGCGCTGCGGCGCCAGCCCTTGCGGTCCAGCCACTTGAGGAAGCCCTTCCAGGGCAGGTCCTCGTAGGCCACCGTGAGGGTCCCGTCCTGATGGGTCACCACCAGGGGCGGTCCCTCGATCTCGGAGATCTCCAGGCGGGCGGAACCTTCGTCCGTGCCCACCACGTTCACCGTTCCGTTGACCAGACGCACGTGAAGCTCGCTCACGGGCTCGTCGAAGGTGAGTTTCCTCGGCTCCGTGACAGACCACTCGGACATGGTGCAGACCTCCCCGACATGACGCGCCATATCGCGTCTTCTGTCATTCACGATATATCGTGGTCCGGGAAAGTCAAGGCACCCGTTCCGGTGGCCTCGGGGGCGTACAAAAGTACCCAAAGAAGGCTGATTCGTCCTAGCGTGTGACCATGCCGACGGAAGCCGACCGCACCGGTCCAGCCCCTGGGGCGCTGCTGTTGTGCCGGGCGGTGCCCGGGGCCGTCGCCCCCGTCGCCCACCTGCTGAGGGAACGGATGCAGCTCACCCGCGCGGGCGACGAATGGAGCGTTCTCGTCCCCGAGGGCGGGCCCTGGCGGGACGCCGGCGAGCCTGTCGACCGGGTGGTCACCGGCTGGGCCACGGCCCTCGCCGTCGGCGCGCCCTGGCCCGTTCTCGCCCTGTGGTGGGACGCCGACCACGCGGGCTTCACGCTCGCTTCCGGTTTCCGCCGCCCGGTCGGCTTCGTCTGGCTCGCGAGCGGTGTCCCGGTGGGGGAGGAGGAGGCGATGCGCACCTTCGCCGCGCGCGTGGGCCTCGACCCCGTCCTGGACCTCCAAGCCCTCGACCAGCTGGCGAAGGCCGACTCCGCGACCGACGCCCGCACCCGTCTGCGCGGCCTGCTGGCGGTCCTCGCGCGCGTGGGCCTCTCGCTGCCTCCGGAACTCGCCCCCGGCCAACCCGCCGACCGCCTCCGGGAAGCCGCCGCACTCCAGCCGGACAGTCTCCCGGTCGAATGGCCGGGCTGGCGCGAGGCGGTCGCGGAACGCGACACCGTCGCCCACAGCCGCCTCGGCCCCTGGACGCCCTGGACCGGTGGCCCCAGGGCGCGCGCCCTGGCCCTCGCCCAAGTGGCGGCGGGCGTCCCGCTCATCGCCTGGGGGCTACGGCGCCCCAGCGGCGGCTGGGGCTGGGCCACGGCCGGAGCGCTGCTCCTGGCTCATGGCGCACTGGGTCTGGCCTACGACCTCACCCACCCACGCGACTGACCGCCCGGGAGCGTCCTACTCCTCGTCCTCGTCGTCCAGCCGCGCCAGCCACGTGGCCAGCCGCTCCACCGGCACCTCGAAGTCGGGGTTGAGATCGACGAACGTCCGCAGCTGCTCGGCCAGCCACTCGAAGGTGACCTCCTCCTCGCCGCGCCGCTTCTCCAGTTCCTCGATGCCACGGTCCGTGAAGTACATGCCGTCAAGGATATGTGCGCGCAAACGGCCGGGCCGCACCCCCGAAACGGGGATGCGGCCCGGCCACGCAGGACGCGCGACGGCGCTTACGCGTCGAACACCTCACGCACCAGCTGCTCCTGCTCGGCCTGGTGCCGCTTCGCGGAACCCACCGCCGGGGACGAGCTGTGCGGGCGCGAGATGCGGCGCAGGCGCTCGCCGTGCGGGACGTCCGCGCCGACCGCCAGGTCCAGGTGGTCGATCAGGTTGAGCGCGATGAACGGCCAGGCACCCTGGTTCGCCGGCTCCTCCTGGGCCCAGAGGTACTTCTCGGCGTTCGGGTACTTCTTGATCTCCGCCTGGAGCTCGGCACCCGGCAGCGGGTACAGGCGCTCGATGCGGATGATCGCCGTGTCCGTGACGCCGCGCTTCTGACGCTCGGCCTCCAGGTCGTAGTAGACCTTGCCGGCACAGAAGACGACCTTCTTGACCGCGGCCGGGTCGACCGACGCGTCGCCGATGACCGGCTGGAACTGGCCCGTCGTGAACTCCTCCGCCTTCGCCGCCGCCGCCTTCAGGCGCAGCATCGACTTCGGCGTGAAGACCACCAGCGGCTTGTGGTGCGGGTTGTGCACCTGCCACCGCAGGAGGTGGAAGTAGTTCGACGGCGACGTCGGCATGGCGACCGTCATGTTGTTCTGGGCGCACATCTGGAGGAAGCGCTCCGGGCGGGCCGAGGAGTGGTCCGGGCCCTGGCCCTCGTAGCCGTGCGGCAGGAGCAGGACCACACCGGAGGTCTGGGCCCACTTCTGCTCGGCCGACGAGATGAACTCGTCCACGACCGTCTGCGCGCCGTTGACGAAGTCGCCGAACTGGGCCTCCCACATCACGAGCGCCTCGGGGCGGGCCAGCGAGTAGCCGTACTCGAAGCCCATCGCCGCGTACTCGGAGAGGAGGGAGTTGTAGACGTTCAGCCGCGCCTGGTCCTCGGAGAGGTACTGAAGCGGCGTGTACTCCTCGCCGGTGCTGCGGTCGATGATGACCGCGTGGCGCTGGCCGAACGTACCGCGCTGCGAGTCCTGGCCCGCCAGGCGGACCGGGACGCCCTCCAGCAGGAGGGAGCCGATCGCGAGGGTCTCGCCCATGCCCCAGTCGATGGTGCCGTCCTCGACCATCGCCGCCCGGCGCTGGAGCTGCGGCAGCAGACGCGGGTGGACGGTGATGTGGTCGGGGATGTTGACCTGGGACTCGGCGATCCGCTTGACGACCTCCGTGGTCACCGCGGTGTTCACGGCGACCGGGAACTCGGCCTGCGGGTCGGTGGGCTCCACGGCGGCCGGCTGCGAGGTGGCCTCGCGGACCTCCGTGAAGACCTTCTCCAGCTGGCCCTGGTAGTCCTGGAGCGCCTGCTCGGCCTCTTCCAGGGTGATGTCGCCGCGACCGATGAGGGACTCGGTGTAGAGCTTGCGCACCGAGCGCTTCTTGTCGATCAGGTCGTACATCAGCGGCTGGGTGAAGGCCGGGTTGTCCGACTCGTTGTGACCGCGGCGGCGGTAGCAGATGAGGTCGATCACCACGTCCTTGTTGAACGCCTGGCGGAACTCGAAGGCCAGGCGGGCCACGCGGACCACGGCCTCCGGGTCGTCGCCGTTCACGTGGAAGATCGGGGCCTCGATCATGCGGGCCACGTCGGTGGCGTACATCGACGAGCGCGAGGACTCCGGCGCCGCCGTGAAGCCGACCTGGTTGTTGATGACGATGTGGACCGTGCCGCCGGTGCGGTAGCCGCGCAGCTGCGACATGTTCAGGGTCTCGGCCACCACGCCCTGGCCCGCGAAGGCCGCGTCGCCGTGGATCGCCACCGGCAGGACCGTGAAGTCCGTGCCGCCCTTGTTGATGATGTCCTGCTTGGCGCGGGAGACGCCCTCCAGGACCGGGTCCACCGCCTCCAGGTGGGAGGGGTTCGCGACCAGGCTGACCTTGATCTGCTCGCCGTCGAGGCCGGTGAAGGTGCCCTCGGCGCCCAGGTGGTACTTCACGTCACCCGAGCCGTGCATCGACTTCGGGTCGAGGTTGCCCTCGAACTCGCGGAAGATCTGGGCGTACGACTTGCCGACGATGTTGGCGAGGACGTTCAGGCGGCCGCGGTGGGCCATGCCGACGACGACCTCGTCCAGGCGGGATTCCGCGGCGCTGTCGAGGACCGCGTCCAGCAGCGGGATGACGGACTCGCCGCCCTCCAGGGAGAAGCGCTTCTGGCCGACGTACTTCGTCTGCAGGAAGGTCTCGAAGGCCTCGGCGGCGTTCAGGCGGCGCAGGATGCGCAGCTGCTCCTCGCGCTCCGGCTTGGAGTGCGGGCGCTCCACCCGGTCCTGGATCCACTTGCGCTGCTTCGGGTCCTGGATGTGCATGAACTCGATGCCGGTGGTGCGGCAGTACGAGTCGCGCAGCACGCCGAGGATGTCGCGCAGCTTCATCATCGACTTGCCGGCGAAGCCGCCGACGGCGAACTCGCGCTCCAGGTCCCACAGGGTGAGGCCGTGCTCGGTGATGTCCAGGTCGGGGTGCTTGCGCTGCTGGTACTCCAGCGGGTCGGTGTCGGCCATGACGTGGCCGCGGACCCGGTAGGAGTGGATCAGCTCGAAGACGCGGGCGGCCTTCGTGACGTCGTCGTCGTGGCTGGCGTCGATGTCCTTGAGCCAGCGGACCGGCTCGTAGGGGATGCGCAGCGCCTCGAAGATGTCGTCGTAGAAGCCGTTCTCGCCGAGCAGGAGGTTCGCGACCTGGCGGAGGAACTCGCCCGAGGCGGCGCCCTGGATCACCCGGTGGTCGTAGGTCGACGTGAGCGTCATGACCTTCGAGATGCCGAGCTTGTTCAGGGTGTCCTGGGAGGTGCCCTGGAACTCCGCCGGGTAGTCCATGGAGCCGACGCCCATGATCACGGACTGGCCGGGCATCAGGCGCGGCACCGAGTGGACCGTGCCGAGGCCGCCGGGGTTGGTCAGGGAGACCGTGACACCGGAGAAGTCGTCCATCGTCAGCTTGCCGTCGCGGGCGCGGCGGACGATGTCCTCGTAGGCCTGCCAGAACTCGAAGAAGTTCAGCGTCTCGGCCTTCTTGATCGCCGCGACGACCAGCTGGCGGTCGCCGTTCGGCTTGACCAGGTCGATGGCGAGACCGAGGTTGACGTGCTCCGGCTTGACCAGGGTCGGCTTGCCGTCCACCTTCGCGAACGAGTTGTTCATCGCCGGCATCGCCTTGATGGCCTGGACCATCGCGTAGCCGATGAGGTGCGTGAAGGAGATCTTCCCGCCACGCGCCCGCTTCAGGTGGTTGTTGATGACGATGCGGTTGTCGAACAGCAGCTTCACCGGGACCGCGCGCACGGACGTGGCCGTGGGCAGCTCCAGGGAGGCGTCCATGTTCTTCGCGACCGCGGCGGCGGGGCCGCGCAGCACGACCTGCTCGGGGCCCGAGGGGGCCTCGGCGGCGGGTTCGGCCTTTGGCTTCGCGGCCGCCGGCTTGGCGGCCGGGGCGGCCTTCGCCGGAGCGGGAGCCTGAGCCGGGGCCTGCGCGGCGGGCTTCGCCGGAGCGGGAGCCGGCGCGGCGGCCGCGGGCTGCTGGGCCGCCGGGGCGGGGGCCGCGGCCTGGGCGGGGGCGGCCTGGGCCGCCGGCTGAGCGGTGGTGGTCCCCGCGGCCCCCGCGGCCGCGGTACCCGCCGGAGCCGAGGCGGCAGCCGCCCCCGGCTTGTAGTCGGCGAAGAAGTCCCACCAGGCTCGGTCTACCGAATTCGGGTCCTGGAGGTACTGCTGATAGATCTCGTCGACGAGCCACTCGTTGGCACCGAACGACGTGGCAGGGTTCTTCCCCGCTTGGTCGGTGTCGGTCGAGATGCTCGAGTTACTGGGGGACTGTGGCGACACGGCGGCAACCGCCCTCTTCCGCTTCACAAGATGATGGACAGCGGGAATCAAGGCTACGCCTCCCGCACCGGGTAGGTCAGGTCGGGCCCGTTCAACGTCGCGCAAGTCACATTTGAAAGCGTGTTTCGGGGCTTGAAATGGCGGGAAACAAGCGTGGTTCCGCTTAAAGAGGGAAAGGCGCAGCCGGGCCTCACGCGCCGATGGCGCGGGCCTGTGCCTGATCACACGTGTCCGTCAGCGCGGACGCCCGTGGATCTTGTGGCTCCGCTTCGAACTTTACGTCAACTTGGCAAAGATGGAAGTCCCGGAAGGGTGACAAGAATCCGGCAACCTCGCTCGGATTCAGCCACTCCGATGCGCCCGCCGTGCAGATCCACCGCCCAGCGGGCGATGGCCAGGCCGAGGCCTGTGCCGCCGTCGCTGCCCGGACCCTGCGACCGCTTGGCGTTGCCGCGGTTGAACCGCTCGAAGACGCGGTGCCACTCGGACTTCGGAATGCCGGGGCCCTCGTCCAGAACCTCCAGCTCCAGCGACTCCGGCAGCGAGCCGCGCCGCGCCTTGACCGTCACACGGCCGTGCGGCGGGCTGTGCTTGACGGCGTTGTCGATGAGGTTGGCCACGACCTGGTGGATGCGCTCCGGGTCGGCGTGCGCGGTCAACTCCGGCGGGTGGACGTCGAGGTGCAGATGGACGTCCGTACGGGTGTGACTGCCCGAGCCGGTGGCGATGCCCGCGCGCACGGAGGCGACCATGTTGGCCTCCTTGAGCACGCCGGACAGATACGGCCACACCTCGAACCGCCGCTGTTTCAGCGGTACGACGCCGTTGTCCAGGCGGGACAGGTCCAGCAGCGTCTCCACCAGCCGGCCGAGCCGCTCGGTCTGCTTCAGGGCCGTGCGCATCGTCTCCGGGTCGGCCTGTGTGACGCCGTCGACGATGTTCTCCAGCACCGCGCGCAGGCCCGCGATGGGGGTGCGCAGCTCGTGCGAGACGTTCGCCACCAACTCCTTGCGCTGGCTGTCCTGGGCCTCCAGCTCGTCGGCCATGGCGTTGATCGTCACCGCCAGATCGCCCAGCTCGTCACGGCGGTTCTCCCGCACCCGGCGGGTGTAGTCGCCCTGCGAGATGGAACGGGCCACCGCGGTCATCTCGTCCAGCGGCGCGGTGAGCGAATGGGCCACGAACTGCGTAATGAGCAGTGTGGCGATCATCGAGAAGACCGTGATGAAGCGCAGCTCCGTCTTCGTGTGCACCGCGATCACCGACAGGCCTGTGGTGATCAGCACCGAGATGACGACCAGCGCGCCCAGCTTGGTCTTGATCGAGAACGGGCTCACCCCGCCCCAGGGTTCCGGATCCCCGGGGCCTCTCCGTGCTCCCGGCCCGCCGCTCATGGCGTCGGGGTCTCCAGGGCGTAGCCCACGCCGTGCACCGTGCGGATCCGCTCGGCGCCGATCTTCCGGCGCAGTGCCTTGATGTGGCTGTCGACGGTCCGGGTGCCGGAGGCGTCCGCCCAGTCCCAGACCTCGGCGAGCAGCTGCTCGCGCGAGAGCACCGCGCGCGGGGTGTTCGCCAGGCACACGAGGAGATCGAACTCGGTGGGCGTGAGGTGAACGTCCTCACTGCGCACCCGGACCCGGCGCTGCGCGTGGTCGATCTCCAGTTCGCCGAGGCGCAGGATGCCGCTGCGCGGCGTCGCGGCGGCCAGCGCGGCCCGCTCCACGCGGCGCAGCAGCACGTGCACGCGTGCCGCCAACTCCCGCATCGAGAACGGCTTCGTCATGTAGTCGTCGGCACCGACGCCGAGCCCGACCAGCATGTCGGTCTCGTCGTCGCGCGCGGTGAGCATCAGTACCGGCACCGGCCGGGCGGCCTGCACGCGCCGGCAGACCTCCAGACCGTCGAAGCCGGGCAGCATGATGTCGAGGATCAGCAGGTCGGGCTGCCAGGCCTCGGCCGTGTCGACGGCGGCCGGACCGTCACCGGCTGTTTGCACGAGGAATCCCTCGGCTCGCAGGCGGGTCGCGATGGCGTCCACGATCGTGGCGTCGTCCTCGACGACGAGAACCCGGCGCTGTGCGCCCGGGGTAGCCGTCGCCGAACCGTTGTGGGAGGTGTGTGTCTGCTCCATCGCCCGCCCCTGGGGTGTGCTTTCCGGAATCAGTGGGGTGATCCCTCGGTCTGCGCATGGTTGCGATTGACGCTTGAATGATCGGCGTCAGGGGAGCAGCGTACGGGGAGTCAGCACACCTTTGCTATCCAGGGCTGATGCCGAGGTGCACGACGTCCGGAACGCCCCGGGCAACCGGGATCTCTTCGGTACGCACCTGTTGGAACCCGACATTCCGCAGGGTTTCTTCGAATTCCGGAGAGGGCTGGGCGGACCAGACGGCGAGCACCCCGCCGGGCCTCAACACCCGTGCGCAGCTTGCCAGTCCGGCCTCTCCATAGAGATTCCCGTTGCCCTCCGTGACGGTCCAGCGGGGTCCGTTGTCGATGTCGAGGCACAGGGCGTCGTACGTGGCGGAAGTCTCATTGACGTAGGCCACGAGATCGGCTTCGACGATTCTCGTGCGCGGATCGGCGAGGGCCTCGGCGGAGAAGGCGGAGAGCGGGCCGTCGAGATGCCATTCGACGATGGCGTGCTCGCGTTCCACGACCGTGATCCCTCCCCAGCGCGGGTCCGCCGCCGCGTGGGCGAGGGAGAAACCGACGCCGAGTCCGCCGATCAGCACGTCCGGGCGGTCCCGGCCGGCCAGGGCGTCCAGGGCCGCGTCGACCAGCCGCCGCTCCGAGCGGCCGTCGGAGGTGTCCATCAGGAAACAGCCGTTCGCGATGATCTCCAGCCGGTCGTCGTGCCGTCGCAGCACGACCTCGCCGTGCGGGCCCTCGCGACGGTCCAGCACATGGGGGATGTCGTTCGAGGTGGGCATCCGAGCATCCTGGCAGGTGGGAGGTGTCCGGCGCCAAGCATTACGGAGCGTCCCGGCGGGGGGACGCGGTGGGCTGCTGTCGGGTTGCTGTGAATCGGCTCTCGCGTGGCGCCCGTCACAGACAGGGAGCGAAGGTGCGCGAAGTGTGGGGCGTGACGGAAGGAGCGCCCGCCGTGGATCGCACCGCGCCGGCCGAGGGGACGGCCACCCCGACGCCGACGGGCGCGCCCGTACCCGACGGGTCAGGGCTGCTGGACGGGGTGCCGCGGCAGCGGGCCGGCGGCCGAGGGCCGTGTGAGGCCGCGGGCCCGGGCCTGCCGGCGCCCATTTCGGTGGAGAAGACTCGGTCCCGGCTCCGGACGCCGCGGCTCTGGCGGCTGCTCCCGACTCCCACGGGTACGCCCTTCACCTTCGGGTACGCGATCGTCCTCTCCCTGACCTCGCTGATCTCCGCGTACGCGGACCCGGCCCTGGTGCACGCCCTGCTCCAGGGTTCCAGTACGGATGTGGCGCACCTGGTGCGGACGCCGGAGCTGGTGCTGGTCGGCAGCGCACTGTGGCTCGCGGGCGGGGTGGCCTCGCCGTTCACGATCGGGTTCGTGCTCGTGCTGACCGCACTGGAACGGCGGATCGGCGGCCTGCGCACGGCCGGTGTCTTCCTGCTCGGGCACGTCCTCGCCACGCTGGCGACCGAGGTCCCGGTCGGGCTGGCGGTGCTGGCGGGGCAGCTCCCCGGAAGTTCGCTGCACCGCCTCGACTACGGCGTCAGCTTCGGCGTCGCCGCCGGCACCGGCGCCCTGGCCGGACTGCTGCCGCCCTGGCTGCGCGTGCCGCTGCTGGCCGGCTTCGGCGGGATGCTGCTCCAGGACCTGCTCGCCTTCACCGACCCGATGACCAACTGGGGGCATCTGATCGCCCTGGCCATCGGTGTCGCGACCTGGCCGGTGGTCCGGCGGTGGCAGGCGAGGGGCGCCGGTTCCCCCGGACCGGTCCGGAGCTGAAGCCGATGCCGTTCAGGTCCGCGGGCAGTGCTTCGCGCTGGTGAGCAGGGCCACCACCTCCCAGCCCAGCGCCTCGTAGAGCCCTCGCCCCGCGGGCGTACCGGCGAGGACACCGGTCCGTGCGCCCTGCTGGACGGCGGTGATCTGCAATGTCCGCATGACGAGGCTGCCGAGTCCCTTGCGGCGATGCTCGGGGGCCGTCTCGATCTGGTCGGCTACGGCCGTGGTGCCGGTCGGGGCGATCTGGCCGCGCGCCGCCAGCGAACCGTCCGGGGCGGCCACCATCACACGCGTCACTCCGCCACGCGACCAGCTGCGCAGCCGGTAGCCGTCGGGCACGTCCGGAGCGTCCGCCGGGGTCAGCGGGACCGTCATCAGGTAGCCGGGCTCGGGGTCGATCCACCAGGTGTCGTCCAGCCAGCCGGCGACCACCGACGGGTCCCCGAACGCCTTCAGCCACACCCCGGCCCCGGTCACCGCGCCGGCCACCTTGCGAACGGCCGCCTCGTCGAGGTCGTCGCCGGTCGCGCCGAACACATGCCGAGTGACGTGCCCGTTCGCCCCCACGTCGATCGTGCAGCCCCACGGCTCGGGCACGGGCGGAGCCGCCCCGCGCGACACGACCCACCCGTCCACCCACGCCTGCACGGTCCCGTCCACGTCGCCCCCTGGTAATAGGCATTCACTGGATTGAGCTATTACGTCGCTGACTCTACGGTCCCGATCGTCCCTGGTGTCACGATCGATCGCTCACAGCGAACGGCGGGTGGGGAACATCCGGGGGCTCCCGTGCATTGAGTCGGCATAGCTCAACTTGACTGCCGAAGGGGAGATCATGGCTTCGACGTGCACACCGCTCACCCTGCCCGTGCTGCCGCTCGACGACGAGGTCGTGCTGCCCGGGATGGTGGTCCCACTGGACCTGAGCGACTCCGAGGTGCGCGCGGCGGTGGAGGCCGCTCAGGCCGCCGCCAGGTCGCAGCCCGGAAAGCCCAGGGTGCTGCTGGTGCCACGCATCGACGGCACGTACGCCAACACCGGTGTCCTCGGCACCGTCGAGCAGGTGGGCCGGCTGGCCGACGGCGATCCGGGCGCGCTGATCCGCGGCCGGGGGCGGGTGAGGATCGGTGCGGGGACCACGGGGCCCGGCGCGGCCCTCTGGGTCGAGGGCACCAGCGTCGACGAATCCGTCCCGGAGCCTTCCCCAAGTTCTCAACTTCGTTCGAACAGGGGAGACCTCTATCCCGGGCACGTCGCCGAGCTGGTCAAGGAGTACAAGGCCCTCGCCACCGCCTGGCTGCGCAAGCGCGGTGCCTGGCAGGTCGTCGACCGGGTCCAGGCCATCGACGACGTCTCGGCGCTCGCCGACAACTCCGGCTACTCACCCTTCCTGACCACCGATCAGAAGGTCGAGCTGCTCGAGACCGCCGACCCGGTGGCCCGGCTGAAGCTCGCGACCCAGCAGCTGCGCGACCACCTCGCCGAGCAGGACGTGGCCGAGGCCATCGCCAAGGACGTCCAGGAAGGCGTCGACAAGCAGCAGCGCGAGTTCCTGCTGCGGCGTCAGCTGGAAGCGGTCCGCAAGGAGCTGCGCGAGCTGAACGGCGAGCAGGAGGGCGAGGAGTCCGACGACTACCGAACCCGCGTGGAGGCCGCCGACCTGCCCGAGAAGGTCCGCGAGGCCGCGCTCAAGGAGGTCGACAAGCTGGAGCGGTCCTCCGACCAGTCGCCCGAGGGCTCGTGGATCCGCACCTGGCTCGACACGGTCCTGGAGATGCCGTGGAACGAGCGCACCGAGGACGCGTACGACATCCAGGGCGCCCAGGCCGTCCTCGACGCCGAGCACTCCGGCCTGGAGGACGTGAAGGAGCGGATCACCGAGTACCTGGCGGTGCGCAAGCGGCGTACCGACCGGGGGCTGGGCGTGGTCGGCGGGCGGCGCGGCGGTGCCGTGCTCGCGCTCGTCGGGCCGCCCGGCGTCGGCAAGACCAGCCTCGGTGAGTCCGTCGCCCACGCGATGGGCCGGAAGTTCGTGCGCGTCGCCCTCGGCGGCGTCCGCGACGAGGCCGAGATCCGCGGTCACCGGCGTACGTACGTCGGTGCCCTGCCCGGCCGGATCGTCCGCGCCATCAAGGAGGCCGGGTCGATGAACCCGGTCGTGCTGCTCGACGAGATCGACAAGGTGGGCTCGGACTTCCGGGGCGACCCGGCCGCCGCCCTGCTCGAAGTGCTTGACCCGGCGCAGAACCACACCTTCCGGGACCACTACCTGGAGGTCGAGCTGGACCTGTCGGACGTGGTCTTCCTCGCGACCGCCAACGTCCTGGAGGCCATCCCGGAGGCCCTGGCCGACCGGATGGAGATCGTCCGCCTGGACGGCTACACCGAGGACGAGAAGGTCGTCATCGCGCGTGACCACCTGCTGCCGCGCCAGCTGGAGCGGGCCGGGCTCGACAAGGACGAGGTGGCCATCGACGAGGGCGCGCTGCGCAAGCTCGCCGGTGAGTACACGCGCGAGGCGGGCGTGCGCAACCTGGAGCGGTCGATCGCACGGCTGCTGCGCAAGGTCGCGGCCCAGCACGAACTGGGTGAGCGGGAGCTGCCGTTCACCGTCCGGGACGAGGACCTGCGCGACCTGATCGGACGGCCGCACCACGTGCCCGAGTCCGCCCAGGATCCGGCCGAGCGCCGGACGTCCGTGCCGGGCGTGGCGACGGGACTCGCGGTGACGGGCGCCGGCGGTGACGTGCTGTACGTCGAGGCGTCGCTGGCCGACCCGGAGACGGGCGCGGCCGGGCTGACTCTCACCGGTCAGCTGGGGGACGTGATGAAGGAGTCCGCGCAGATCGCGCTGAGCTTCCTGCGCTCCCGCGGTGCCGAGCTGGAACTGCCGGTGGGTGATCTGAAGGACCGGGGCGTGCACATCCACTTCCCGGCGGGCGCGGTCCCCAAGGACGGCCCCAGCGCCGGCGTCACGATGACCACGGCCCTCGCCTCGCTCCTGTCCGGCCGTCTGGTCCGCACGGACGTGGCGATGACCGGCGAGGTCTCGCTGACCGGCCGGGTCCTGCCGATCGGCGGTGTGAAGCAGAAGCTGCTGGCGGCCCACCGCGCCGGGGTCACCACCGTGATCATCCCCAAGCGCAACGAGCCCGACCTGGACGACGTCCCGGCGGAGGTGCTGGACAAGCTCGACGTCCACGCCGTCACCGACGTCCGCCAGGTCCTGGAGCTGGCGCTCGCGCCCGCCACCGCGGACGCGGCGCCGGAGGTTCCGGTGGCCGCGTGACGGAGGCCATCGGATGAGGGAAGGCCCGGGTCCCGTGAGGGAGGCCCGGGCCTTCACCATGTGGCGGCCCTGTGGACGCGCACCCCGTGACCTGCGGAATACTTGCCGAGCTGCGGCGATGGCCGCAGGTGGCGGAAAATGCAGGTACCGGGACAACCGAGGCAGGGCTCACGTGCACCAGGACGGCAACGACGACGGACACCGGGACGCCTCTCTGGCCGGAACCGGTGTGGATCAGCCTGCCTTCCTGGCGCTGGAGCGGGAGCTGACCGTGCTGCTGCGGCGGGCCCGGGCCAGTCAGGGCGAGATGGCCCGGGAGGTCCACCCCGACCTGGAGTCGTCCGCGTACGGCCTGCTCGTACGGCTGGACGAGTGCGGCAAGCAGCGGGCCACCGAGCTCGCCGCCTACATCGGCGTCGGCAAGGCCACGATGTCCCGCCAGCTGCGCGCCCTGGAGGAACTCGGCCTCGTCGCGCGCGAACCCGACCCCGCCGACGGCCGCGCCTGGCTCGTCGCCCTCACCCAGGAGGGCCACGACCGGGTCCGCCGGGTGCGCGAGGCCCGCCGCGCCCGCTACGCCGGCCGCCTGGCCGACTGGGACACCCACGAGGTCACGGAACTGGCCCGGCTGCTGCACCAGCTCAACCGGGGCATGGAGAAGTAGCACCCAGCGCCGGTGCGACAACGGCCCGGCGTCTAGAACCAACGCCGTTCAGTTAGGCGTGGGGGCTGTTCGTCAAGGCTGGAGAACGAGGCAGCGGAGCTGCTGT
>NZ_DF968232.1:0-96942 GCF_001270025.1 Streptomyces azureus
CGGGCTCGCGCAGCCGGCACAGCAGCAGCCGGCCCACCGCGGGCAGGGCGATGAGCGGCAGCAGGGCCGTCCGCAGGGACGTCACGTCGGCCAGCGCCCCGAGCAGGGGAGCGGCGAGGCCGCCGACGCTCACCGTCAGCCCCAGCGTGACCCCGCTCGCGGTGCCCACCCGCCGGGGCAGACAGTCCTGGCCCAGCGTGATGTGGAGCGAGAACGGCACGTACAGGCCCGCCGACGTCAACGCGACGAACAGATACACCGACGGCCCGGGCACCAGGACCAGACCGGCCACGGCGGGCACCGTCAGGGCGTACGAGCGGCGGACCACCGTCAGCCGCCCGTACCGCTCGGCCAGCCGCCCCCCGGCCAGCGTGCCCACCGCACCACCGGCGTAGAGCACGAACAGCGCCGCCGTACCGGCCACCTCACCGCCACCGGTGCGCTCCCGCACGTACAGCGAGACGAACGCGCTCAGGCCGACGAAGACGACCGAGCGGCAGACCACGGCCCCGGACAGCCGCAGGAAGGACGCCCAGTCGTCCCGGCCCGCGGCGGTGGACGCACCGGCCCCCGCCCCGCCGGACGCGGCCGCGCGCACCGCCGCCGCACACAGCGCCGCTCCCGCAACCGCCGGGACGGCCAGCAGGGGGGAGGCGCGCAGCCCGCCCGTCGCCACCACGGCGAAGACCAGCAGCGGTGCCAGGGCGAAACCGGCGTTGCCGCCGAAGGAGAACCAGCCCATCGCCGTGTGCCGGCCGTGCGCGACGGCCCGGGCCACCCGGGCGGCCTCCGGATGGTAGGCGGCAACCCCGACCCCCGACACGGCGACCACCGCCAGCGTCGCCGCGTAGGAGCCGGTCACCCCGCTCAGGGCGACGCCCGCCCCGGCCGTCAGTGCGCTGAGCGGCAGCAGCCACGGCATCGCGCACCGGTCGGTGAGCATCCCGAACAGCGGCTGCACCAGTGACGACAGCAGGGAGGCGGCCAGCACGACGCCGGAGGCGGCGGCGTAGGAGTAGGCGCGCTCGGCGACGAAGTACGGCACCAGAGCGGCGACGGCACCCTGGTACACGTCCACGCAGGCGTGTCCCAGGGACATCAGAGCGACGGGCCGGTTGCGGCGGGAAGCGGTCACCCGGCGATCGTCGCCGCCGGGGCGACCGGCCCGCTTCCGATAATCTGCCGGACTGTGCCGAACATCCGCCACAGCCCCACGGCGCCGACCCGTGCCCAGCGGCTGACCGCGGGCGACCGTATCGACGCACACCGGCACGACGACCACCAGATCGTCTACGCGGGCTCCGGCGTCGTCGCCGTCACCACCGACGCCGGCACCTGGTTCGCGCCCGGCACCCGCGCCATCTGGGTCCCCGCGGGCACCGTGCACGCCCACCGCGCCCACGGCCGGCTCGACCTGCACCTGGTGGGCCTGCCCGCCGACGACAACCCCCTCGGCCTGCGCCATCCGGCCGTCCTCGCCGTCAGCCCGCTGCTGCGCGAGCTGATCCTCGCCTACACCCGCGACCCCGGCGACGACAGCCCTGAGCGCCGCAGGCTGCGCGCCGTCCTCCGCGACCAGCTGCGCCTCTCGCCGCAGCAGCCGCTGCGCCTGCCCACGCCCGCCGACCCGCGCCTGGCCGCCGTCTGCGCGCTCGTGCACGCCGACCCGGCGGGCGCGGGCACCCTCGCCGCCCTCGGTGCCGCGACCGGGGTGGGGGAGCGCACCCTCAGCCGGCTCTTCCGCAGCGAGTTCGGGATGACGTTCCCGCAGTGGCGCACTCAGTCGCGGCTCTATCACGCCCTGCGGATGCTGGCCGACGGCCTGCCCGTCACGACCGTCGCCCACCGCTGCGGCTGGTCCTCCGCCAGCGCCTTCATCGACGTCTTCCGCCGCTCGTTCGGCTACACCCCGGGCACGCACAACCACCGCGGCTGACCCGTCGAAACCCCCGCCGCATCACCTCTTTACCGTCCAGTAATATCGCCCGGCAGGCCATCAGAGGAGAAAAACCGTGTCCCGGTCCGAACGCTCGCCCCTGCTGCTCGCCGGCCTGCTGGCCGCCGCGGGGGTCGCCCACTTCGCCGCCCCACGCCCGTTCGACGCGACCATCCCGCGCGGCCTGCCGGGCACGCCCAGGACCTGGACCTACGCCAGCGGCGCCGCCGAGCTCGCGCTGGCCGCGGGCCTGGCGCTGCCGCGTACCCGCAAGGCGGCCGCGCTGGCCACGGCGGCCTTCTTCGTCGGAGTGTTCCCCGCCAATGTGAAGATGGCGGCCGACTGGCGCCACCGCCCCGCGCCGCAGAAGGCCGCGGCCTTCGGACGCCTGCCCCTCCAGCTGCCCCTCGTGCTCTGGGCCCGAGGTGTCGCACGCAACGCCGAGGGCCGGTCATGACCGCGCGCGTGGAGGCCGGGGACAAGGTCGAGGACTTCTCCCTGCCCGACGAGACCGGCACCGTCCGCAGCCTGTCCGGACTGCTCGCCGAGGGGCCGGTCGTGCTCTTCTTCTACCCGGCCGCCCTGACCCCCGGCTGTACCGCACAGGCCTGCCACTTCCGCGATCTCGCCGCCGAGTTCGCCGCTGTCGGCGCACGCCCCGTCGGCATCAGCGGGGACACCGTCGAGCGGCAGCAGGAGTTCGCCGGACAGCACGCCCTCGGCATGCCCTTGCTGTCCGACGCCGATGGCACGGTCCGCGAGCGGTTCGGCGTGAAGCGCGGCTTCTCCCTGGCCCCCACCAAGCGCACCACGTTCGTCATAGGGCAGGACCACACCGTCCTCGACGTCGTACGCAGCGAACTGCGGATGAACGCGCACGCCGACCGGGCGCTCGCCGCCCTGCGCGCTCACCGGAGCTGACAGGCGTCACGAACGCTCCACCGCGGTTGATACAGGGCGACAAAGGGATAATCCTGGACGATATGGAGGACGCCTCCGCTGCTGCGATCATCGACGCCCGCGGCACTGTGACGGGGTGGAGCGAGGGTGCCCGGCGGCTGACCGGCTACTCGGCCGAGGAGGCCGTGGGCCGGTCCGTACGGGAGCTGCTCGCCGAGGACGTGCCGCCCGAGGTGGTGGCCGCTCGGTCGGGCACCGTCATGGTGCGTCATCACGAGGGCTACCTGGTCGGGCTGCGCGTCAGAGCCTGCGTGGTGACCGGCCGGGACGGGGCACCGGACGGCTATGTGATCACCGCCGACGCGCCCGGCAGCGCCGAGACGTCCCTGGCCGGACAGGCCTTCCAGCAGGCGTCCATGTCGATGTCCGTGTTCGACACCGGCCAGCGCTATCTGCGGCTCAACGACGCCGCCTGCCATGTGATGGGCGTGCCCGAGGAGACCCTGCTGGGGCGGCACTTCCCGGAGACCGTCATCGAGGCCGAGCACAGCCGCGGCTTCAACTGGCACCTGCGCCACGTCGTCGAGACCGGCCGCCCGCTGCGCTACGAGAGCTACACGGGCGCCCCGGCCCTGAACCGGGAGCACGCCTGGGTCACCGAGATGTGGCCGCTCCGGGACCCCTCCGGAGAGCTCCTGGGCACCGCCCTGGCCGCGTTCGACAGCACCGAGCAGTACTGGGCGCGGCAGCGGCTGGCCCTGCTGAACGAGGCAGCGGCGGCCATCGGCACCACCCTGGACGTGGTGCGCACGGCCGAGGAGCTGATCGGGGTCATGGTGCCCCGGTTCGCCGACTTCGCGAGCGTGGACCTGTTCGACTGGGTCCTCGGTGCGGAGGAGGCGCCGACCGTGCCCGCCGACGACATCATGCTGCGCCGCGTCGCCCACGGCTCCATCACCGAGGGCACCCCGGAAGCGGCCGTCCACCTGGGAGAGGTGGACGTCTACCCCGCGTTCTCCCCCATCGCGCGGGCGATGTGGGAGGGCCGGGCGATTCTCAGCCAGGCGGGGGAGCCGTCCTTCATGCGCTGGGTCGCGGAGCGCAACACGCGCGCCCCGCAGGGCCGCTCCTACCGTCAGGGCGTCCACTCGATGATGGCGGTGCCGCTGCGGGCCCGCGGCACCACCCTCGGCGTCGCAGTGGCCGTGCGCATCCGGCAGCCGGACGACTACGCCGCCGACGACGCCGTGTTCGCCGAGGAACTCGCCAGCCGCGCCGCGGTCTGCGTCGACAACGCCCGCCGCTTCGCCCGCGAACGCAGCACCGCACTGGCCCTCCAGCACAGCCTGCTGCCGAGGGGACTGCCCGGCCAGGCCGCCGTCCAGGTCGCCCACCGCTATCTGCCCTCCGGCTCGGCGGCCGGCATCGGCGGCGACTGGTTCGACGTGATCCCGCTGTCCGGCAGCCGGGTCGCGCTCGTCGTCGGTGACGTCGTGGGCCACGGCATCCCCTCCACGGCGACCATGGGCCGGCTGGTCACGGCCGTACGCACCCTCGCCGACGTGGACCTGCCACCGGACGAACTGCTCACCCACCTCGACGACCTGGTCACCCATCTCGCGTCGGACGACGACGGCGACGAGGTCGCCGAACTCGGCGCGACCTGCCTGTACGCCGTCTACGACCCCGTCGCGCGCCGGCTGAACCTGGCCGCCGCCGGGCACCCAGCCCCCGCGCTGGTGCTGCCCGACGGGTCCGCGCGGCTGATCCCCATGAGCGCGGGGCCCCCACTGGGCGTCGGGGGGCTGCCGTTCGAGGCGACGGAGCTCCAGCTGCCCGAGGGCTCCGTCGTCGCCCTCTACACCGACGGACTCGTCGAGGACCGCGACCGCGACATCGACCACACCACCGGCGAACTGTGCCGCGCGCTGACCGTGCCCGCCGAATCGCTCGACGCCCAGTGTGACATCGTGCTGAAGGCCGTACTGCCGGAGGAGCCGAGCGACGACGTGGCCCTGCTGCTGGCCCGCACTCGGGCGCTGGGCGCCGACCAGGTCGCCACCTGGGACGTGGACCCGGATCCCGCGCAGGTGGCCGCCACCCGCCAGGCCGCCACCGAGCAGCTCACAGCGTGGGGGCTGGACGAGACGGCCTTCGTCACCGAACTCGTCGTCAGCGAACTGGTCACCAACGCCATCCGGTACGGCGCCGCGCCCATCCAGCTCCGTCTGATCCGCGACCAGACCCTCATCTGCGAGGTGTCCGACGGCAGTTCGACCTCCCCGCACCTGCGGCGGGCCCACCAGGACGACGAGGGCGGACGCGGACTGCTGCTGGTCGCCCAGCTCACCCAGCGCTGGGGCAGCCGGCAGACCACCCGGGGCAAGACCATCTGGTGCGAACAGCCGCTCACGCCGCTGTTCTGACCGGACTGTTCACGCGGCGGTGCGCCCCGACGGGCGTTCCCGCACCACGTCCTGCGGCTTCTTGTCGTCCCGCGGCCCCACGTACCGCGGGTGGCGCAGCATGCCGTCACGGGTCCACTCGGCGAACGCGATCTGCGCCACCAGCTCCGGCCGCACCCACCGCGCACCCGCCTCCCGCACCGGCCCGCCGAACGGCGAGCCGGACTCCCGCAGCCCGTCGAGCCGCTCGCGCAGGTCGAGCAGCGTGCGCCGGCCGAAACCCGTGCCGACCTTGCCCGCGTACCGCAGCCGCCCGCCCTCGTAGTGGCCCAGAAGCAGCGCGCCGAGCCCCACGCGGCTCCCGGCCGACTCGGTGAAACCGCCGATGACGAACTCCTGCCCCAGGGAGCACTTCAGCTTCAGCCAGCCCGCCGACCGGCGCGGCTCTTACCCGTCAGAACTCCTCGTGCACCTCGGGGTCCCCGCCGACGCGCCGGTGCGTCCGGTCCGCGACGGCGGTCATCTCGGCCTCGCTCAGCTCGAAGCCGAAGACGTCGAGGTTCTGGCGCTGCCGCTCGGGGTTCGCCGACTTCGGGATGGGCACCGCGCCGAGCTGCGTGTGCCAGCGCAGCACGACCTGCCCGGGCGTCACCCCGTGCGCCCGGGCGATCCGCGCCACGGCGGGATCCTGAAGCAGGGACGTGCCCCGGCCCAGCGGGCTCCAGCTCTCGGTGAGGACGCCCTTGCCCGCGTGGAAGACGCGAAGGTCCTCCTGCGGTAGGAACGGGTGCAGCTCGATCTGGTTGACGGAGGGCAGCACCCCGGTCTCCTTCTCCAGCCGCTCGATGTGCCCGGCCGTGAAGTTGGAGACGCCGATCGACCGGACGAGCCCGTCCTCGCGCAGCTTGATCATGGCCTTCCACGAGTCGACGTACCGGTCCACGCGCGGCAGCGGCCAGTGGATCAGGTACAGGTCCACGTACTGCAGGCCGAGGCGGGCCCGGGACTCCTCGAACGAGGCGAGCGTCTCCTCGTAACCGTGGTGCCGGCCCGGGAGCTTCGTCGTCACGACGATCTCCTCGCGCGGCACCACGCCGGAGGCCACCGCCCGGCCGACCCCCGTCTCGTTGCGGTAGTTCGTCGCCGTGTCGATCAGGCGGTAGCCCGCCTCCAGGGCGGAGAGCACCGCCTGCTGCGCCTCGTCGTCGCCGAGCGGCCAGGTGCCCAGGCCCAGGGCGGGGAGCGTCGTACCGTCGTTGAGCGTGTGCGTCGGGATGCTGATCACCGTCGGACCTTCCCGTTGGCTGTGTCGTCTGGCTGTGTCCTCCCTCCAGCGTCACGGATAGGGTGAGCAATGATCAACCGGACGGGTGGGGGATGAAGGCGGCGGACGGCATGGGCAGCGCCGAGGGAAAGCAGTCCACGGGATCGGGGCGTCCCACCTCACGGGACGTCGCCCGGCTCGCCGGCGTGTCGCACACCGCGGTGTCCTTCGTGTTCAACGGCCGCGCCGAGGGCAACCTCTCGCCCGCCACCCAGGAACGCATCCGGCAGGCCGCGGTCCAGCTCGGCTACCGGCCCGACCCCGTCGCCCGCGGTCTGCGCCGCAGCCGTACGGCCGTGATCGGGCTGGTCACCGACGAGATCGCCTCCTCGCCGTTCGCCGGGCGGCTGCTGCGCGGCGCCATGGACACCGCCTGGGCCGACGGGCACCTGGTCCTCACCGTCGACTCCGGCGGCGACCCGGCCAAGGAGGACGCGGCGGTCGCCGAGCTCCTCGACCGGCGCGTCGACGGCATCATCTACGCGGCCATGTCCCTGCGCCGCGTCCGGGTCCCCGAGGGACTGCACCGCACCCACTCCGTGCTGGCCAACTGCCTGCCCGAGGACGACTCGCTGCCCGCCGTCATCCCCGCCGAGCGCGCCGGCGGCCGTACGGCGGCCTGGCTGCTGCTGGAGCAGGGGCACCGGCGGGTCGCGTTCGTCGGCGGGCACGGCGACATCGCGTCGGCGGAGCGGCTGCGCGGCTTCCGCGACGCGCTGCGCGCCGAGGGCATCACCGTGCCCAGGGACTGGGTCGTACGGACCGGAGGAGAGATCTCCGGCGGCCACGAGGGTGCCGTCCGCCTCTTCGACGGCACCCCGGCCGACCGCCGGCCCACCGGGGTCTTCGCCTACAACGACCGGGTCGCGGCGGGCGTCCTGCACGCCGCGACCCGGCTCGGGATCTCCGTGCCCGGCGATCTGTCGGTGGTGGGCTACGACGACCAGGAGCACATGGCCGCGTACCTCACGCCGCCCCTCACCACCGTCGCGCTGCCCCACCGGGAGATGGGCGAGGCCGCCACCCGTCTCCTCCTCGACGCCATCGCCACCGGCCGGACCCCGCCCGCCACCGTGCGGCGCCTGGGCTGCCCGGTGATCAGCCGTGCGTCGGTGGGACCAGCTCCCATCCGGTGACGGTCGCGCCGGACGGCACCCTCAACTCCCGTACGTCATCGGGCCGGTGATAGACGCGCTCGGTGACCGTGGCGCGGTCGCCGACGAACAGTTCGTACAGCGAGCCGTCGACGAGGACGCGTACCGTGAGCTCCTCGTCAGGTGGCACCTGGACGACGATCGGCGCACCGGCCCCTTCACGCGGCCAGTCGCCCCGGTCCAGGGTCACGGTGCCCTCCGCCGGGTCCAGCCGGACCGTCAGCTCGGCGCCCGAGGCCGAGCGCAGCAGACTCACGGTGGCCTGACCGCGGGCGCCGACCGTCAGGTCGTAGGCCGTCGGCAGCGCGGCCCGGCCCGGGGCGACGACGAACGGCTCGGCGGCACGCAGCCGGCGCAGCTCCGGGGCCGGGGTCACCCGCAGCGCCCCGTCCGGGTGGACGTCGACGACACGGGGCGCGGTCAGGACGCCGGCCCAGTCGGCCTCGGCCTGCTCGCGGGCCTCCCACGACCAGCCCCACAGCAGGGCCCGGTCAGGCTCCTGGAGCACGGCGGGCGCGTAGAAGTCACGGCCGTGGTCGAGGAGACCGCCCGCGCGGGCGGAGAAGCGCAGGTCCCTGTCCAGACGTCCCGTCAGATAACCGGTGGTCCACGGGTCACCGTCCCACAGGGACACGACCAGCACCCACTCGCCGCCCCGCGTCGCGTACAGCTGCGGGCACTCCCAGCCGGTCGCCCGGTCGCCGAACGCCGCCGCGGCGGCCGGGTCCCGGCCGTCCAGGAGCACACCCGCGAAGCGCCAGTCGGCCAGGTCGTCGCAGTCGTACAGCAGGGCCGACGGCGTACCGTCGGCGTGCCCCGCGCCGACCAGGGCCCAGCGCCGTCCGTCGTGCCGGAAGACGAACGGGTCGCGGAACATCACCACGTCCAGGCCCTCGGGCGGGCCCGTCACCACCGGCGTGGGCAGGGGAGTCCAGTCGGTCAGCGCGGGGTCGTCCGGATCCGCCGCCCGGGCCAGGCAGATCGTGCCGAGCCCGCCGTGGTCACGGTCGACCCCGGTGTAGACGGCCGTCGGCACGCCCCCGTCGTCGACCACGCACCCGGACCAGCAGCCCGCCTCGTCCGGGCCGCCCGGGGTCGGGGTGAGGGCGATCGGGTGGTGCTCCCAGTGGGCGAGGTCGGGGCTGGAGGCATGGCCCCAGTGGACGTTCGCGTGCACCGGGGCGTCGGGGTTGTGCTGGTAGAAGAGGTGGTAGCGGCCGCGCCAGCGGAACGGTCCGTTGGGGTCGTTCATCCAGTTGGCGGGCGGGCGGACCCGGAAGCGCGGGGCGTGCGGGTCCTGCGGGGGAGCGGCGAGGCTCAACGGTTGACTCCTGCGGACGTGATGCCCTCGCGCAGAGGGCGCTGGCCGACGGCGAACACGGCGACGGCGGGGATCATGGAGAGGACGACACCGGCGAGCACCACGGAGATGGAGCCGGTGCCGAGATTGCCCTGGAGGGAGACCAGGCCCAGCGGCAACGTGTAGTTGTGGCCGGACGTTTCGAGGATCAGCGGCCGGAAGAACTCGTTCCAGTGGTAGTTGAAGGCCAGGACGCCGACGATCGCGAGGCCCGGCGCGGCCAGCGGGGCGTACACCGACCGGAACGTCCGCCAGGGACCGGCGCCGTCCAGCATCGCCGCCTCGCCCAGGTCCTTGGGCATGCCCAGGAAGTACTGCCGCATCAGGAACGTGCCGAACGCCGTCGGGAAGGCCGGGATGATCAGCCCGAGCAGGGTGTCGGTGAGACTCATCGACTTCAGGACCAGGAACACCGGCACGATCGTGACCTGCAAGGGCACCATCATCGTCGCCAGGACCAGGGCGAACAGCGGCTTCTTGAAGCGGAACTCCAGGCGGGCGAAGGCGTATCCGGCCAGCCCCGCCGTGATCATCTGGCCGATCGCGATCAGAGCCGTGACCAGAGTGGAGTTGAGGGCGAGCAGCCACACGTCGATCTGGTCGAACACTCCGCGGTACGCCTCGGTCGAGGGGTCGGCGGGGATGAGCTGCGGCGGCAGGTTGAACGCCTCGGCGGGCGTGCGCAGCGAGGTGGACACCGTCCACACCACCGGGCCGAGCGTGAGCAGGGCGCACACCGTCAGCCCGGCGATCCGCGCCCACGGCGCCAGCCCGTGGCGCGCACGGCTGAAGGACAGGGTTGCTTGGCTCAAGGGACTCACCCGGCTCACTGGTAGTGGACGAAACGCCGGCTGAGCCGGAACTGGAGGGCCGTGACCGCCATGATCAGCACGAACAGCAGCACACCCACCGCGGACGCCTCACCGAAGCGGAGCTGCTCGAACGCGGTCTCGTAGATCACCATCACGACCGTGCGGGTCGAGTCGCCGGGACCGCCGTTGGTCAGGACGTACGGCTGCTCGAAGACCTGGAGCGCGTTGATGATGCCGACCACCGAGGCGACCAGCAGCGTCGGCGACAGCAGCGGCAGCGTGACGGAGAGGTGCTTGCGCAGGCCGGTCGCGCCGTCCAGGGCGGCGGCCTCGTGGATCTCCTTCGGGATGTTGTTCAGGCCGCCGACGAACAGCAGGAACGAGAAGCCGAACTGCTGCCAGACGTAGACCAGGACCACGGTCGTCATCGCCGCGTTCTCCGACGTCAGCCACGGCACCGGCGCGATCCCGACGAAGCCCAGCAGCCAGTTGACCACCCCGAAGTCCTGGTTGAACAGGTACTTCATCACCACCGAGATCGACGCGGCGGACAGCACCAGCGGGAAGAAGAACGCCGAGCGGAACACCGACCGCAGCCACACGGGCATCCGCCCGTTCAGGGTCAGCGCGAGCGCCAGCGCGACGAGCAGTTGCAGCGCCACCGCGAAAACCATGAAGACGAGGGTGTTGCGGAAGGACACCAGCACGGTCTCGTCGCCGAACACCGCGCCGTAGTTGGAGCCGCCGGCGAAGCGCGGTTCGTCGATCACATTCCAGTGGAAGAGGCTCAGCACCACCGAGCCGACGATGGGGACGACCGTGAAGACGACGATGCCGACGATCGTCGGGGCCAGGAACAGCGTGGCCAGCAGCCGGGTGCCGCGGTCGCGGGCCGAGGGACGCGGTGCGTCCTTGGCGGGCGGGGCCTTCGGCCGTTCGGCTCGCGCGGGCGGTATCTGGGTGTTCGTCATACGTCACGCTCCATGGCCTTCTCCAGGTCGCCCTGCAGCCGGCGCAGCGCGGGACGCACCGAGCGCGGTGAGGCCAGGGCCGTGCCGGTGTGCTTGAGCAGCAGCTGCTCGACCTCGGCGACCTGCGGCGGCGCCGGGATCGGGCCCGTGTCGGGGAATCGGTCGAGGGTGTCGTAGAAGACCGGCCAGTGCGCCGGGCCGGTCTCCGCGTAGCGGTCCGCGGTCAGCATCGAGCGGCGGGCCGGGGTGGTCTGGTTCGTCGTGAACAGCCGCGTCAGGGTGTCCTTGCGGGCCGCGTACTTGATGAACTCCCAGGCCTCTTCCTGCCTCTTCGAGGTGCGCAGCAGCGCGTAGCCCGCCGCGCCGTACTGCATGCGCTGGGTGCGCCAGCGCGGGAAGTACTGCACGTCGAACCCGTCCCGCTTCATCCCCGCCAGGTGCAGGCCGCCCGCCCAGAAGCCGCCTGCCGGGGTGACACCGACCCTGCCGGTGGAGAACACGCCGATGAGGTTCTGGCCGTTGCCGCCCTCGGGGCGGGTGCACAGACCGTCTTGGACGAGGGAGGCGAGATAGTCGTAGACCTCCTCCACCCGGTCGTGCGTGGCCTGCGGCGTCGTCCACCGGAAACCGCCCCCGCGGCCCCTGCGCTGGCCGGCCGGGTAGAAGGAGTCCCACAGCCACTCGCCGCCGGGCGCCTTGGACTCCGCGAGCAGATTGGTGCCGTTCGCGAACAGCCAGGGCACCACACCGCCCCACAGCCGGTTGGTCCAGAAGTAGGGCGTGAAGCGGGAGCCGCTCGCCTGCTTCATCTCCCGCAGCAGCGTCGTGAAGTCGTCGCGGGCCCAGTCGGCCGGCGGGTACTGTGCCCCGGCTCGCCGCAGCACCTGGCGGTTGAGGTACATGTCGGCCGCGTTGAACTCCACCGGCAGCTGGTAGAGGCTGCCCTCGTACATCATCGACTCCACCAGCGACGCGTGGACGTCGGCGAAGTACTCCTTCAGCTCGGCCGCGTCCCGCTTCACCCACGTGTCCAGGGCCACGCCGAGCCGCTGCGCGAACAACTGCACCCCCTCGGTGGCCACATACACCAGGTCCGGTGCGGTGCCCGCTGCCACCTGCGTGAGGATCTTCGCGAAGAAGTCCGACCAGTCCACGGCCTGCACCGCGTTGATCTGGAGCTTGATGTCGGGGTGCAGCTCGCGGAAGCCCTCGCGCAGCGTGCGGATGGCCTCCGGCCCGTAGGCGGGGCCGAGTGTGGCGACGACGAGGGAACCGTCGTCACGTCCGGGGATGTCGGCTCCGGTGAGCCGCTCCCAGCTCGCGGCGGTGCCGCCCAGGGCGGCGGCACCCGCGCCGTAGGCGCCGTACCGCAACAGCCTGCGGCGGGTGAGGTGCGAGTCGGTCATCGTGGGGCCTAACTCGTGTTAGTTGAGGACTGATGCCCCAGATGATGTGAGCGCCGCCCAGACGTGTCAAGACGGCGTGACCGCTTGACCTTTAACGAGTTAGGTCCCACAGTCCTGATGCACATGAGCCACCGTTTCCGACGAGAGGAACAAGGTGTGATGGGCGGGATCACGAGGAGGGCCCTGTTCGCCGGGTCGGCCGTGGGCGCGGCCGGCGCGTTGCTGCCCGCTGCGGCGGGCACGGCCGGGGCCAGGCCGCGCAACGGCTGCGCGAGCTACCGCGCGGCCTACCACTTCACCGTCCCCGAGCAGTGGAAGAACGACCCGCAGCGCCCGGTCTGGATCGACGGCGCGTATCACTACTACTACCTGCACAACGCCGACTACCTGTCCGGCGCGATCGGCACGGCCTGGCGGCTGGCCACCAGCACCGACCTGGTCTCCTTCACCGACCGGGGGATCGCCGTGCCCAAGGACACCACCCCCAACGGCGATGTCTGGTCGGGCTCCGCGGTGGTCGACACGGAGAACACGGCGGGCTTCGGGGCGGGGGCGGTCGTCGTCCTGGCCACCATGTCGCCGCACGACGGCCCGAGCGACCAGGCGCAGTACCTGTACTACTCCACCGACGGCGGCCGGACGTTCACCCCGCACGGCACCGACCCGGTGCTGCCCAACCCGGGCGTGCGCGACTTCCGCGACCCGAAGATTATCCGCGACGAGGAACGCGGCCGGTGGGTGATGACCCTCGCCGAGAACGACAAGGTGGGCTTCTACCACTCCGCAGATCTCAGGTCCTGGACGTACGTGGGCGGCTTCGTCAAGAGCGGAATCGGCGTGCTGGAGTGCCCGGACCTGTTCCGGATCCGCGCCGGGGACGGCACGGCCAAGTGGGTGCTCGGGGTGAGCGCCAACGGCAAGGGAGCCGGACTGCCCAACACGTACGCGTACTGGACGGGCTCCTTCGACGGCAGCGCCTTCACGGCCGACGCCGAAGAGCCGCAGTGGCTCGACCACGGCTGGGACTGGTACGGGGCCGTCACCTTCGAGAAGCGGATGGCGAACGGCGCCCTCGACGAGCGGACGCGCTACGCGATCGGCTGGCTGAACAACTGGGACTACGCCCACATCACGCCCACCATCGACAGCGACGGCTTCAACGGCACCGACTCGATCGTCCGCGAGATCACGCTGAAGCGCGCGGCCGACGGCACGTACCACCTGGCGTCCCGGCCGGTCGCCGCGCTCGACCGGTACGTCTCACGCACGGTGCCGCTCGGCGACCTGGTGGTCGAGGGCACCCGCGCCCTCGACTACCGGGGCACCGCCTACGAACTGACCTGCGAGATCACCTGGGACCAGCTCACGGGCGCGGGAGTGCAGCTGCGGCGCTCCCCGGACGGCGTCCGGCACATCGACGCCGGCGTCCACCGCGACTACGCCTACCTCAACCGCCGCCCCACCGTGTCACCCGACCTGTCGGGCAGATGGCAGGAGAGCCGGAGCCCCTTCGACCCGGCCCGGCGCACGGTGAGTCTCCGCATCCTGGTCGACCGCACATCCGTGGAGCTGTTCCTCGACGACGGCCGGTACGCGCACGCGTCGGCGGCCTTCCCGTACCTGGTCGACACCGGGCTCGCGCTGTTCACGGTCGACGGGAGGGCGGTGTTCCGGAACACCGTGATCCGGGAGTTCCAGGTGTGAGGGGCGCTGGTGCGGTGTCGCCCCGGGCGGGGATCGCTGTCACGATCTTCCGGAAGGCACGACCACGCCCACGACCAGCGGAGTGCGCATGACGACGGACAGCCCGATGACGGACGAGGCGGTGCGGGGCGCCGGGGTGGAGGTGAAGCCGGTCGCCGGGCACATCGGCGCCGAGATCGGCGGGGTCGACCTGGCCGCCGACCTCGACGACGCCGTGGTCGCCGCGATCAGGGCGGCGGTGCTGCGGTGGAAGGTGGTGTTCTTCCGGGGACAGCGGCTGGACCACGCCGGACACGTGGCGTTCTCGCGGCGATTCGGGGAGCCGGTCGTGCTGCCGCGGCGCGGCAAGGCCTCGCCCCCGGACTTCCCCGAGATCGAGACGACCGCCGACCGGCTGGAGCTGGGCGGGCGGTTCGGCATGGAGCACGACGAGTGGCTGCGGCGCCGCCGCCACACCCTGCTGCGCGGCTGGCACTGCGACCACGGCGCCCGCGTCGACCCGCCCGCCGCGACGATCCTGCGCGCCGAGACCGTGCCGCCCTACGGCGGCGACACCACCTGGGCGAACCTCGCGGCGGCCTACGCCGGACTCTCCGCGCCGCTGCGGGAGTTCGTCGACGGCCTGCGGGCCGAGCACCGGCTCGGCGTCGGCTACCAGCCCCGGCCCGGCGACGACGCGTACGTACGCCACCTGCTGGACCGCCAGGTCGCCACGCTGCACCCCCTGGTGCGCGTCCACCCGGAGACGGGCGAGCGGATCCTGTACGTCAACGGCTACTACGTCGAGCAGATCGCCGGCCTCTCCCGGCCCGAGAGCGGCGCGATCCTGGAGATGCTGCTGGAGCAGGCGGTCCGGCCCGAGTACACGGTCCGGTTCCGCTGGGAGCCGGGCAGTGTGGCGTTCTGGGACAACCGCGCCACAATGCATCTGGCTCCCGGCGACACCGCGCACCTCGACCACCCGCGGATCATGCACCGGGTGATGCTCGCCGGGGACGTGCCCGTCGGGGTGGACGGCAGGGCGTCGGAGCCGATCACCGGGACCGCACCCGGGCGCTGGTGACCTGCACCGGTCCGGTGGGCCGGGCGGGGAAGAGGTGCCGTCGGGGTGGCTCGGGACCGGTGGGGACGCAGTTCAATGGTGTGCACCTGTGCCAACCCGGCGGCGGACCGGCCGTCCCGCCGCACCGGATCAGCGCCGGGCCGGCGCAGCGAGACCGCCCGGGTCAGCGCAGCGGGATCGTCACCTCGTCCTCGACCGGCGGGTCGATTTCCTGGGCCCGGTTGCCGGTGGCCGCGTAGCAGCGCAGCCGGATCGACCCCGGGGAGACGTCCAGGCGCAGGAAGCACTTGAAGAACGGCGGGCTGTACGTCGCCGAACTCGGCGAGAACAGCGACGTGTAGATCTTGCGCACGGGCAGCCGGAACCGCTTGGCCCGGTCGGGCCGGCGGCCGGTGCCGAGCAGCCCGGCGACCAGCCGGACGCGCCGGGTGACGCGGGTGGCCGCGCCCGGGACACGGGTCGGCGGGATGCCCAGGCGCTCGGCGATCACGGCCGTCGCCTCCGCCTCGGTGAGCGTGAAGAAGCGGGGCATGCGCAGCCGGCGGCCGTAGAGCCGGCTGTAGAAGGCGAGGGAGTCACCGCGCAGCGGATAACAGCGGAAGTCCTGCTCGGTCACGTTCGCGACGTTGACACGGGGGATGGTGTGGGTGGCGTGCATGAACGCCCCACCGCCGCCCGCGACCACGTACTGGAGGGTGCGTCCGTCGTCCAGCCGGACCGGGTACCGCTGGTAGTTGTGGATGTCGCCGCCGATCGCCGCCACGTAGTGGTGTGCCGGGTCGCGGACGATGTCGTCGACGGTGCCACCTCCTTCGATGGCGCACGGCTTGTGTCGGCCGTCCACGTACAGGGGAGATCCGGTGACCAGGATCTTCGGACGGGACCCCCGGGAGACCTCGCGCAGCCAGGCGCCCTGCTCGGCGTCGAGGGTGCCCAACAGGCCCGTGTCGATGCCTATGATCCGTACCGGTCCGGCGTCGATCGCCCAGTACGGGCCCGGTTGGACGGCCTGCTGGGCGGCAGCGGACCGCAACGCGCGGGCCTCGGCGAGGTGGTGACCGTCGTCGGGACGCGGCCGGTGCCAGAGCAGGGACCGCAGCCAGGCCCGGGTCAGGGGACGTGGCCGGGGTTCGGGCGGCAGCGGCGGGGCGTCGTCGCAGAAGACGCGCATGAAGCCGCCGAGGTCCTCGTACCAGTCGTGGTTGCCGGGTATCGCGTAGATCGGCGCCTGGTAGTCCCGGTACGGGCGGAAGAACTTGGTGCCGTAGTCGTCCGCGCTGCCCACCGGGTAGATCACGTCACTGGCCAGCACGGCGAAGCTGGTGTCCTGACCGGTCTTCAGAAAGCCCGGCACGACGGCGTACTGGGGGTCGTCGCCCTCGCCGGTGTCGCCGATGACCAGGAAGGAGAACCGGTCCGGGTCGTCGCGCCGGATCACCTTGCCGGCCGGTGCGCCGGCGGCCGCGCGCTGCGCCGCCCACCGGCCGCGGGTGCGGCCGGTCGGGTCCCCGAACCAGGAGGCCAGCACGCCGTTGCGGGCGGCCCACAGCATCTTCGGGTCCAGCCAGGAGATCTTCTCGACCTTCGGAGGCATCAGCTGCTGGTACGCGCCGCGTTCGTCGGTACCCCAGCCGGCGCCCTCGGCGGTATCGCGTGAGGAGTCGGACACGGCTGCACCGTAACAATGATCTACGAGCCGTCCGCGGGCGGGTCGTTCACCGTCCGCGGGTGGGTGAGTCCATGTCGTGCCACGAAGTGCGCGGCGAGGGAATGGAGTTGGCGGCCCGGCCCCTGGCGGAGGCGCCCGGGTTCGGGGCGGGCTTCCGGTTCCCGGCCCGTTCGCCGTGGACCAGCGGGTCGAACATGACCACGACCCCGGCCAGCAGCAGGAAGACGACCGGCCCCAGCAGCATCGGCAGCAGCAGGGACAGGGGCGAGTCGCCCTCCCAC
The DNA here is from genome assembly GCF_001270025.1 of Streptomyces azureus. Classification (NCBI taxonomy): domain Bacteria; kingdom Bacillati; phylum Actinomycetota; class Actinomycetes; order Kitasatosporales; family Streptomycetaceae; genus Streptomyces; species Streptomyces azureus. Next base: position 16,986 of record NZ_DF968232.1, read on the forward strand.
GTCCCGCCGGTCGTGTCGTGCACATGGACGTCGATGGCGGCCATGCCCGTGTAGTGCATCCCGGACACCGCCACGCCCATCACCAGGCTCGCCCCGACGCTGGTCAGGAAGCCGCGGATCGTGACGGCCGACCACAGCGCGGCGGTCGCGGCGGCGATGGCGATCAGGACGGACAGGGCGACGCCGACCGGGTCGTACCCGATGTCGCCGTGCAGCCGCATCGCGGCCATGCCCATGTAGTGCATGGCCGCCACCCCCAGTCCGGTGACGACACCCGCGATCGCCAGGGTGACACCGCTCGTGCCGCGGTAGCCGACGATGAACACGCCGATGCCCACAACAGCGACGGCCACGATGAGACTGAGCACCGTCGTGGCCGCGTCATAACGGACCCGGGTCTCCTCCACGTGGAAGCCGATCATGGCGATGAAGTGCATCGTCCAGATGCCGCACCCGATGGAGGCGGCGCCTAACGCCAGCCAGCCGGGCTTCCACGACCGCGCGTCGGGCAGGGAGCGCACGATGCACCGCAGCCCCAGCGCCCCTCCCAGACAGGCCATCAGGTACGCCGCCACCGGGGTCACCGCACCGTAGCGGAACCCGTCGACCGTGCCGTCCATGAGCCAACTCCCCCCGAGTCATGGCTGGTTTCCAGCAAGGTCTACGCGCAGGGATCGAGGGAGAGCAAGCCCTTACCGTCGGTAGGACGGCAACTTCTGTTCACCAGAGTCGATTGAGGTCAGAATGTGCGCTTCAGCAGGTCGAGCAGAGCCGACCAGTGCCGCTCGTCGGCCTCCTTGTGGTACGACGCGGTGTCGGCCTGCGTGAAACCGTGGGGCGCCCCGGTGTACACATCGCACCGGTGGCGGACGCCCGCGGCGGTCAGGGCCTCCTCCAGGCGCTCGATCTGCTCCTGCGGCAGTGAGGGGTCCTGGTCGGCGTGGCCGAAGTACAGCTCGGCGGTGACCTTGCCGGCCACCAGGTGCGGGCTGTCCGGCGTGTCCGTCGCCAGCCGCCCGCCGTGGAAGCCGGCCGCGGCCGCGACCCGCTCCGGGTAGGTCCCGGCCGTGAGGAGAGACAGGCGTGCCCCCAGGCAGTAGCCGGTCAGCGCCACGGGGCCGTCGGCCACCGCGGGCGACTCGGCCAGCCAGCGCAGATAGGCACCGGCGTCCCGCATCGCCAACTCGGCCGTCAGCGCCTGCATGACCGGCATGATGCGCTCGAATATCTCCGGACGCGCCCCCGGGTCGATGAACTCGGGCAGCTCGAACAGCGGGGCGCGGCCGTGCCGGTAGAACACGTTGGGCACCAGCACCGTGTAGCCCTCGCCGGCCAGCCGGTCGGCCATCGACCGCAGTCGGGGACGCAGTCCGAAGGCGTCCATGTAGAGCAGGACCGCCGGGTGGGCGGCCCCGTCGGCGGGGTGTGCCAGATACGCGTCGGCGGTGCCGTCCTCGGTGGGGATGTCGACAGCGGTTCCCTGTACGGCGGTCATGGCTGTGCTGCCTCTCTGCGGGGTCTCGGCCAGGGACCCGTCCGCGTGACCGGGCGGATCACGGGCATCGTGACACGCCGCTTCCCGGGCATTTCGCCTACCCCCCGCAGGCGGTGCAACCGTGAACGCCCCTTGGCGCGCCCTTTACTCGAAGCGTGTCGTGTCGCCCGCGCCGTGCCGCACGATCTCGGCCTCACCGCCGGAGAAGTCGATCACCGTGGTCGGCTCGGTGCCGCAGTCACCGGAGTCGACCACTCCGTCCAGCACATGGTCGAGCAGGTCCTTGATCTCCCAGCCCTGCGTCATCGGCTCCTCCTCGCCGGGCAGCAGCAGGGTGCTGGACAGCAACGGCTCACCGAGCTCGGCGAGCAGGGCCTGGGTGACGACGTGGTCGGGGATCCGCACGCCGACCGTCTTCTTCTTGGGGTGCTGGAGCATGCGCGGCACCTCCTTCGTCGCGGGCAGGATGAACGTGTAGCTGCCGGGCGTCGACGCCTTGATCGCGCGGAACACGTCGTTGTCGATCCGCACGAACTGGCCGAGCTGCGCGAAGTCCTGGCACACCAGAGTGAAGTGGTGCCGGTCGTCCAGCTTGCGGATCGTCCGGATCCGCTCGATGCCGTCACGGCTGCCCAGGCGGCAGCCCAGTGCGTAACAGGAGTCCGTGGGGTAGGCGACAAGAGCGTCCGCACGGATGCTGTCGGCGATCTGGCCGATGGTGCGGGGCTGGGGGTTGTCGGGGTGCACGTCGTAGTACTTCGCCATCCGTCGAGCTTATGCCGCCCGCGGGGTGCGGCGGCGCAGGGTGGGGTGTCGGCCTGCGGGCGGGCGCCGGGGCGCGTTCGCCCCGGGTGAGAGCGCGGGACGTGTGAGGTAACGTCCCCGACCGGTGCGCCGGAGGCGGCGCGAGGAGCGAGGGGAAGGCCGAGGTGGCTGGCCGAGAGGACGGGAACCGGCAGCGGGAGACGCGGGCCGGGCCGGGCCCGGCATGGGCGGAGGAACTGCTCGAGCACCTGCGCCCGGCGGGGCGGGACGTGCGCAGGGTCGTGGACTGGCTCTCCGGTGCCGTGCGCGGGTCCGTAGCCCTTCAGGACGCCGCCGGGAACCTCATGGCCGGAAGCCGGCTCCCGCTGGACGGGGACCTCGTCACGGAGATCACCGCCGGCCGGATCGCCTCCGCCGCCTGGGAGAGCCGGGAGCGTCATCTGCGGCTGGTCAGGGTGGAGCACCCGTCCCACACCTGCGTCCTGGCCGTCTCCCGCGAGACCCCCTTCGACCGCCGGGCCTCCGACGTCGTCACGCACACCGCCCAGGTGATCGAGCTCCTGCTGGCCGCGCGCGAGTCGACCGCGGCCGGACACCGGCTCCGTCGGGCCACCTCCGACCTGCGCCTGGCGATCCTGCAACTGCTGATGGTCGAGGACACCATAGCCGCCCGCCGTGTCGCCGCCGGGCTCTGGCCCGGGCTGCTCGACGCCGACACGGCGTGCGTGTACGTCGTCGAGTCCGACCCCGCCCTGCGCGACCGGATCGCCGAGGAGTGCCTGGACAGCACCAGGGAGGACGCCCTGGTCGTGCGCTGCCCGGCCATGGCCGGACACGTGATCGTCGTCAGCCTCCGCGACACCACCGGCGAGGCCCTGCGGTCACTGGTCGGCCGGCACCCGGACATCTTCCTCGGCGGCAGCGTCCGGCAGAGCCTCGCCCGGACCGCCACCGCCTACGGGCAGGCCGTCAGCGCCCTCGCCGTCGCCCACTTCCGGCCCGACAAGACCGCGGTCTACGCCGAGCGCACCCACCCCGAACGCCTCATGGACCCGGAAGGGCTGCGCGCCTGGACGGCCAGGGTGCTGCGCCCGCTCGACACCCTGCCGCACCACACCCGCGCCGAACTCCTCGCCACCACCCGCCTCGGCCTGGAGTTCACCGCCGTCAACGCCGCGAAGGTCCTCGGCGTCAGCCGCAACACGGTCCGCGCCCGCATGGAACGCGTGGAAGCCCTGCTCGGCACCGACTTCGCCGACCTCACCGTCCGGGCCGTCGTCCACCTGGCGCTCAACACCCAGATCGGCCTGTCCGACGCCGAGTTCACCGACGGCACCGCGAACTCCACGCTCCGGCTCTCCGACCTGCTGTCCGGGCCCGCCGTAGGCACCTGGGCACAGGGCCTGCTGGGCCGGCTGGACCAGGACGCCAGGAACCCGCGCCGGACGCTGCGCACCTGGATTGCCGCCGGCGGCAACGCCGAACGGGCCGCGCAGGCCCTGGGCATGCACGCGCAGACCGTGCGCGAGCACGTCCGCAGCGCCGAACCCGTCCTGGAACGCCAGCTGCTCGCCGCGGGCACCGACCTGTACGAGGTCGTACTGGCGCACCTGGCCGTCGGCGACCTCGACCTGCCGGTTCTCCACCGCCACGACTGACCGGTTTGCCCCTGGGGCAACCGGTTGGCCAGGTCGGGGCGGGACGAAACCGGACCATCCGGACTCAACTGTGCACGGGTGAGCCTTGTTGAGCGTGCAACGGGCATCGACGCGATTCACAAGGCCTCTGCCATGGACGTAGGTTCGACGAGCCGCGGGGGCTCGACCGGAACGGGGGACCGGTCGCGCTCCCGCGAGCTGTCCGATGAGGTGGTCTTCCTCCTGTTGCCTCAGCCCCGCAGCCGCACCGGGATCTCCTGCCAGCCGAAGGCGATGAAGGACGGCACCTGCCGCAGGCCCTCGGTGCCGGTGGCCAGGCTCAGGCCGGGGAACCGGTCGAACAGCGCCGGCAGCGCGGTGAGCGCCTCCAGGCGGGCCAGGGGTGCCCCGATGCAGCGGTGGACCCCGATCCCGAACGCCAGATGGTCGTCTGCGGCGCGCGTGGCGTCGAAGACGTCGGCGTCCGGGCCGTAGTGCTCGGGGTCGAGCCCCGCGGCGGCGTACGTCGTGAGGATGGCGTCTCCGGCCGGGATCGTGACGTCGCCGACGGTGAGGTCCGTGACGGCGAACCGCAGCGGCAGCGACGCGATCGACGGGTGCGCGCGCAGCGTCTCGTCGACGACGGCGTCCCAGCCGATCTCCCCGGACCGTACGGCGGCGAGCTGCTCGGGGCGGCGGAGCAGGGCGACGGCCGCGTTGCCTATCAGGTTGACGGTGGTCTCGAAACCGGCCCCGATGACCAGCAGCAGCGTGTACAGCAGCTCCTCGTCGCTGAGCCGGTCGCCGTCTTCGTCCCGGACCCGGATCAGCTCGGTGGTCATGTCGTCGCCGGGGTGCGCGGCCTTGTGGGCGATCAGCGCGGGCAGCACCGTGCCGATCTGCCGCTGGACGGACGCCGCGTGCTCGGGGCTCGGGTCGGTGGTGTCCATGATGGCCGCGATCATCCGGCTGGTGTCCTCGCGCAACGCGTCGGGGACGCCGAACAGTTCGCAGATGATCCGCATCGGCAGGGGACGGGCGAGCCCCTCCTTGATGTCCACGACCTCGGCGCCGGCCGCGTCGAGCGCGTCCAGCAGCTCCGCGGTGACGGCCTCCACCCGGGGCCGCATCGCCTCGGTGCGCCGGTGTGTGAAGCTCGGCGCCACCAGCTTGCGCAGCCGCCTGTGGTCCGCACCGTAGGCGGTGAACATGTTGACCACGCCTACCCAGTTCACGATCCAGCCCCAGGACGGATGTTCGCCGAGCTCGGGCCACAGCCGCCAGTGCAGCCGCGGGTCCTTGCTGACCCGCGGGTCGAGGATGAGTTCCTTCAGCGTGTCGTAGCGCGTGGGCGCCCAGGCGGGGATCCCGCCGGGCAGCTCCACGGGCACGATCGGGCCGAGGGCGCGCAGCCGGGCGCTCTCGCCCGCGATGTCCGCGCCGAACGGGTCGAGTGCGATGCGGTCGGTCACGGTCACGGTCGTCCTCCTGGCTGATCGGGGGAGCGGGGAGTGAAACGGACGGGCAGCGCCGTCAGCGAGCGGTGGAAGGGGCCGGGCCGCCAGGTGAGACGCTCGCGGGGCAGCACGGGTTCCAGGTCGGGCAGCCACTGCGTGAGCCGTTCGATCGCCTCGGCGGCGATGAGCAGTGTGTGCTGCTTGACCGGGCAGGCGTGCGGCCCCGCCGACCAGGACAGGTGGGAGGCGTCGCCCGGGTGCCGGTCCGCGCCGCGCTCCTGCTCGGTGGCCTGCGCCAGCGCCCCGTACGAGATCACCACCGGCACCGCCGCCCTGATCCACACGCCGTGGAAGGTCAAGGGCGTGCGGGCGTAGTGGATGCCGTAGTTGGCGAGCGGCGTCTCGTGGTGCAGCACCTCCAGCACCGCGTCCGTCACCGGTCGGGCGCCACTGGTGAGCGTCGAGTAGTACGCCGGATTGCCGAGGATCCTGGACAGCGCGTTGGACACCAGGTTGGCCGTCGGCTCGTGGCCCGCGCCGAGCGTGAGGAACACCTGCCAGGTGACCTCCTCGGGGGTCAGCCCCGCCGGATGGTCCAGCAGCCAGCTCGGCAGGTCGTCGCCGCGCCGCTCGGTCTTGGCCGCGATCAGCTCCAACACGTACCCGGCGTACTCCGCCTCGCCCTGTGCCGCCTGAGCGCCGCCCTCGATCAGCTTGCCGAGCGCGGCATTGAGCCGGTCGCTCGCGCTGTCCGGCAACCCGAACAGGCTGTTGAACACCAGCGCCATCAGCGGCCGAGTGAACTCGCCGACCAGGTCGGCCGCGCCCCGCGGTCCGATCCGGCTCACCAGCAGATGCACCGCCCGGTGCACCCGGGCCCGCAGGTCGTGCGGCTCCACCAGGTCGAAGGCGTCGATCAGCGTGGTGCGGTAGCGGATGTGGGCGGCACCGTCGGCGAAGAGGGTGTTGGGCCGCCAGCGCATCATCCCGAGCACGGGGGAGTCGTCGGGGACGGTCGCCTCCCACGGCCGGGGATCGTGCGAGAACGTCTTCGTGTCGTGCAGCAGATCCAGCGCCGCCCGCCGGTCCGTGACGACGTACGCCGGCACACCGGGCGCCAGTTCCGCCCAGCCGATCGGCCCCTGGGCGCGCAGGGCGGCGTAGTACGGGTGGGGATCGCGGGCGAAGCCGTCCTCCCACAGGCGGACGGGCGCCGCGAGACAGAAGGCCTGCTCGGCAGGGGACGGTTGGGTCACCGGTGCTCCGCGGGTCGGTGGTCGATCAGGTGCTGGACCAGGGCGAGCAGGGAGTCGATCGAGGAGTCCGCCTCACGCGCGTCACAGGTCACCATCGGGATCGTCGGTTCCAGGTCCAGGGCGGCGCGTAACTGCTCGGGCGTGTGGTGGCGAGGCGCGTCCGGAAACGTGTTGAAGGCGACCGCGTACGGCAGTCCGGTCTCCTCCACCAGCCCGAGCACGTCGAACGAGGCGTCGATCCGGCGGGCGTCGACCAGCACGAGCGCGCCGAGCGCCCCGTGGGCGATGTCCTCCCACAGCGACCGGAACCGCTCCTGACCGGGCGTGCCGAACAGATACAGCACGATTCCGCCCGGCAGGCTGATCCGGCCGAAGTCGATGGCGACCGTGGTGGTCGACTTGTCCCGGACCCCGGCGAGATCGTCGACCTGCGCGGACGCCTCGGTGAGCCGCTCCTCCGTGTGCAGCGGGCGGATCTCCGAGACCGATCCGATCAGGGTGGTCTTGCCCACCCCGAAAGCCCCCGTGACCAGGATCTTCACCAGGTCACGGGCGGTGTCCGGGAGGTGGATGCCGTCGCCGCCGGCGGCGGTGTCAACGGTGCTTGAGGTCGCGGAGGCCATCGGCCACTCTCTTCAGCAGGTCGGGGTCGAAGCGCCGGGCGGGCGGGATCGGCGCGCGGGCCAGCACCAGGTCGCGGTCGATGAGGTCGGCGGCCAGCACCAGCACGGCGGAGACCGGCAGCCGCAGCAGGGCCGCGGCCTCCACCACCGTCAGCGACCCGTACTCCAGTTCCTCCAGCAGGGCCGCCTGCGCGGCGGGCAGATCGGCGGGAGCCGGCTCGCCGCTGCCGGTGAGGACCGACAGCCGCTCCAGATGGGCACGGCTGGGCCGGGCCACCCCGCCGGTCGACAGATACGCGGGAACCAGGGGACGGCCGCCTCGGCGGCCGGTCATGCCGGTGTGTCGCCGTCGGCAGCTCGGGGCCCGGCGGCCATCGCCTTCTCACCGAGCCGTGCGACCTGTGAGTGCACCCGGTGGGCGAGCAGGTCCAGGCGTACCTCGGGGTCGCCGTACGCGGCCACACAAGTGCCGTGGTCCGTCGGCACGATGAGCACATAGCCGTGGTCCGACTCGATCACGACCTGCCGGATGTCGGCCCGGTCGGTGTCGGCGAACGCCGCCGCCGCGGTACGGCACGCGCCCTGCACGGTGCTGGTGATGGCGGCGACCCGCTCGGCCGAGGGCTGCGACAGCGCGTCGGTGTAGCCCGTCACGAGCCCGTCCCGGGTGAGCAGGACGACGGCCACGACGTGCGGCACCTCCAGGACCGGTTCGAGCACCCAGGCCGTGTCCCCCGTTGCGCGGCTGGTCATCGAGCCGTTCCCCCTTCGTGGTCGTCCCGGTCTCGGCCGGTGTCGTCGGTCGCTCCGTCGGCCGTGGTCGCGGCCGGGGCATCATCAGGTACGGCTGGAACGGCGCCGGTGTTCGGCCGGGCGGCAAAACGTGCGGCAGCCGTGCCGGACTGGAGGGCGCCGAGGGCGGCGGCGGACTCCTCGGGGCGCCGGGGCCGGCGCTGTGACGCGGGTGCGGGTGCGGGTGCGGGTGCGGAGGCCGGGGCGTCCGGCGGGGGCGTGGCGCGGCTGCGGCGACGCCGCTGGGGGAGGCCGCCGCTGTCACGGGGGCCGTGGTGGCCGGGGGCCGGGGCGGAGGCCTGGTCGTCGTGGTCCGGGCCGTAGCCGTGATCGTCGGACGGCGTGGGACGGGCGGTGGTGGTGGACGGCTGCTCGGGCTTCCGGGACGCGGTGTCCGCGGCCGGCCCGGATTCCCGGGCCGGGCCGGATGGGGTGGCAGGGGCGGAGGCGTCCGGTTCGGCACTGGGGGACGAGGCGCCACTGGAGGACGGTGCGCCACCGGGGGACGAGGCGGCACCGCCCGCCGTCTCCCGCTCCGCCCTGCGCGTCGGACGCGGGGCGCCGGCCGCAGGGGGACGTTCGGCGGGATCGATGCGGGTCAGCAGGTGACTGTCAATCCGCAGCACCGCCCGCACACCGCCGTACGGGGACGGGGAGGACAGGTCCACGCTCAGATCGAACTGCCGGGTCAGCTGGCCGATGGCGGCGAGCCCCATGCGCGGCGGGTCGCCGAGTTCGGTGAGCAGGATCGGTTCGGAGCCGGCCACCAACCGCTGGGCACGGGCCCGTTCGTCCTGTGTCATGCCCAGCCCGGCGTCGTCGACGGTGACACAGACACCGTGGTGGACGTCCTCCAGGTTGACCACGACGTCGGTGTCGGGCGCCGAGTGGCGCAGCGCGTTGTCGAGGAGCTCGGCGACGATGATGGCGACCGGCTCGACCGCGTGGGACACCAGGGCAGTGCCCGCCGCCAGGTGGTTGTGGACCCGGACGCGCTGGTAGCCCGCGAGCCTGGCCTGACCGCCCGTCACCGCGTCCACGAGGTGGGACTCCTCCCGGGCGAGTCCCACCCAGGCCCCGCACACCACCGCGGCGATCTGCGCGCGCCGCAGCGACTGCTCGTTCTCGTGGTCCAGCTCGAACAGGGTCTGCGCCAACTCGGGGTCGTCATAGCGCTGTTGCAGTCCGCGCAGGGCGTCCTGCAACCGGTACAGCGCCGCCTGGATCTCCCGCGTGGCCCCGCGCATCCCGGCCTGCGCGGCGGCGTCGATCCGGGTGCGCTGCGCGGCGAGTCCGGCGTGCAGCCCCTTCAGCACCTGCTCCAGTGCGAGTCCCAGGGGCGAACCGGCGAGCTGCGGGTTGAGCGGGCCGGGCACGGCGACGTGCGGATGGGCCACCTGCCGGGCCGCGGCGGGCACCCGCCGCACCGCCAAGTGCTCGACCTCGGCCGTGAACGTCCGCGAGGTGCCGTCGAGTTGAGCCCGCAGTGCGGCCGTCTTGGCACGCTGCGCGGCCAGTTGCCGTCGTGAGCGCAGCCACCCGCCGCCGAGGGCGAACGCGGACAGTGTGCCGACGGCGAGACCGCCGACGACCAGGTCCGGTAATTCGATCATCGAGTCGAGTCCAGGGAGAGTCGGGCAGGGCGGGGTCCGAGGTGCTCTGACGAGCCACCCGCAGCACAGTACACACCGTCATCGATCGATCTCGCACGGTGGATCGGCACTTCTTTCGGAAAGTGACCAGCGTCTGTTCGCTTCTGTGGCAACTGTCAGGATTGCCGTACGGGGGAGGGGAGTTGATGGTGCGTACGGATCTGACCGCCCGGTCGGCGACCCGCTCCGGGATGACGTGATCATGCGGTCACTGAAAGTGATGCGGGCGGGCTGTGTGCCCGCCCGGAGGACGGGTACCCGTCCGGCGCCTGAAGAGGTCCGCTCCGCAAGAAGGAGGTCCGAATGACCAGCGAGACGGAGACCGGCGGCGTGACCGGTACGCAGGACAAGGACTACAACCTGATCTGGTACGTCGAGGCGTGCCTGAACAACGCCCTGCGTCTGGAGAGCTACATCCAGGACGCGGAGCGCGCCAAGGACACCGAGGTCGCGGACCTGTTCCGCAAGGCTCAGGCGGACAGCCGCAAGGGTGCCGAACTGGGCAAGAACCTCCTGCGCGCACGCCTCAACGGCGGCTGAGGCCCCACCGGGGTCACACGGCCCGGACATCGCCGGTCGGCGGGGTCCGGGCCCTTTCCGTGTCCGGGCGGCGGAACCATCCGGGCCGGTCCGGCCGGCCGGCGTGGGCCCTGCCCTCCTTCACGAGGTCAGAGCCGGAAGATTGCGCTCACCCGCTCGACGAGCTCGTCCTCCGGCATCGTGAGGTCGACGGTGACGGTGGGCAGCCGGAGGCGTGCGGTCTCCTCACGGAGGCGTTCCGTGAACATGTGGTCCCGTGCGGCGATGTTGTGGTTCGCCCGCTCCGGGTCGCTGGTCCTCACCGTGAAACTCCCTTCCGGCGTGGCCCGGCTCGTGAGCGCGGCCTGCCGGAACTCCGGTGTGGGCAGGAGCCAGACCGCGTGTCCGGGCTCGGTGAGCAGGGGCTTTACGAGGTGCGGCAGCAGGCGGAAGCCCTCGACGACGACACACGTCTCCCGCGGCATGCGCAGCAGGTCCTCGACGATCAGCCCGAAGCCCTCACCGCGAAACCAGTGAAATGTCTCGAGCATGGTCTCCGGAGACCGGTTCACCCAGCGCTCGTCCATGTCCATGGCCATGAACTCGTGCAGGAACGGGGCCTCGTCGGGCGTCGTCCGCCGGGCGTGATCCCCCATCACGTCGTCGGTCGAGTACAGACGCCAGCCCTGCCGATCGGCGAGTCTGCGGGCGATCGCGGACTTGCCCGCGGCGCTCCCGCCCCCGATCCAGTAGACGTGCCGCATGCCTCTGCTCTCCCGTGATCGCGCTCTGACTGTCAGTGGCGGACGCCACGATGCCGACAGCTCACCATCCCATCCCCGGACGAGGAGGAGCTGATCGTGCGCAAGCCGGTCGAGGGAGAGGTCCATGTGCAGTACGGCCAGATCTACGTCGAGACCGATCCGGACAGCTTCGGGCCGGGCCTCGCGGAGGCGTTCCCCGGGCAGAGTGCGGGACTGTGCGGGGCGGCGACACCGGGCGCCCTGTGGCTGAACACCGGGCTGCACACCGGCGATGTGGGCTTCACGGTCGAGGTGCACGAGCAGGCGCCGCCGCTGGATCCGGCCTGGGAGGACGTGCTGGAGGTGTCCTTCCGTCCGGTGTCGGCGGACAGCGCGCTGGTGGAATGGGGAGGGGGAGCCTCCTGGCAGCTCGAGGGCTACGCCCCGCCCTTCCGGGGCCGCAGGCCCCACGCGTGAGGACCGCGACGGCGGGGCTGTCCCTGCCTGTCCCCGGACAGCACCGCCGCCGGGCCCCCGACCCGCGAGGCACGTGACTGACCCCGCTCCGCCGGGTACCCGGGCGTTCCGCCAGGGCCGGCCGGGCGGCCGCTCGCGGCGCCGACCCGGTCGGCCGCCGGCCATGAGCCGAAGGAGCCCACGCATATGACGGACGTATCCGGTACCGGTCCCGCTCCGGGCGACGACCGCAAGGTCCTCACCAACCGCCAGGGCCATCCGGTCTACGACAACCAGAACCAGCGCACCATCGGCGCCCGCGGGCCCGCCACGCTGGAGAACTACCAGTTCCTGGAGAAGATCAGCCACTTCGACCGGGAACGCATCCCCGAGCGCGTCGTGCATGCCCGCGGCGTCACCGCCTACGGGCACTTCGAGGCCTACGGCACCTGGGGCGACGAGCCGATCAGCCGCTACACCCGGGCCAAACTGTTCCAGGAGCGCGGCAAACGCACGGACGTGGCGGTCCGCTTCTCCACCGTCATCGGCGGACGCGACTCCTCCGAAGCGGCCCGCGACCCGCGTGGTTTCGCGGTGAAGTTCTACACGCAGGACGGCAACTGGGACCTGGTCGGCAACAACCTCGGCGTCTTCTTCATCCGGGACGCGATCAAGTTCCCGGACGTCATCCACGCTCTCAAGCCGGACCCGGTGACCTTCGAGCAGCAGCCCGGCCGCATCTTCGACTTCATGTCGCAGACGCCCGAGGCCATGCACATGCTGGTCAACCTCTTCAGTCCGCGCGGCATCCCCGCGGACTACCGCCACATGCAGGGTTTCGGCGTCAACACGTACAAGTGGGTCAACGCCGACGGCGGCACCAAGCTCGTCAAGTACCACTGGATGCCCAAGCAGGGCGTGCGCAGCATGACCGAGGAGGACGCGGCCAACGTCCAGGCCGACTCCCTCGGCCACGCCACCAAGGACCTGTACGAGTCGGTGGCCCGCGGTGACTACCCGGAGTGGGAGCTTCTCGTCCAGATGATGGACGACCACGACCACCCCGAGCTCGACTTCGACCCGCTGGACGACACCAAGACCTGGCCCGAGCAGGACTTCCCGCCGAAGCCGGTCGGCCGGATGGTGCTCGACCGGATGCCGAAGGACTTCTTCGCCGAGAACGAGCAGATCTCCTTCGGCACCGGCGTCCTCGTCGACGGCCTGGACTTCTCCGACGACAAGATGCTCGTCGGCCGGACCTTCTCCTACAGCGACACCCAGCGCTACCGGGTCGGCCCGAACTACCTGCAACTGCCCGTCAACCAGGCCAAGAACGCGGACGTGCGCACCAACCAGCGCGACGGCCAGATGACGTACCACGTGGACGGGGGCGGCGAGAACCCGCAGGTCAACTACGAGCCGTCGATCACCGGCGGCCTGCGCGAGGCCCGCTACCCGACCCACGACGAGCAGGGACCCGTGATCGAGGGGCGGCTCACCCGCAAGCGCATCCCCCGTACCAACGACTACATGCAGGCAGGCCAGCGCTACCTGCTCCTGGAGGACTGGGAGCGCGACGACCTGGTGAAGAACTTCATCGACCTGCTGTCCCAGTGCGACCGGCCCGTCCAGGAGCGCATGGTCTGGCACTTCCTGCTGGTCGAGAACGACCTCGGCCTGCGGGTCGGCGAGGGGCTGGGCATCGGCCCGGAGGACGTGGCCGGTCTGGAGCCGCTGGCGAGCCAGGATCTCACGGACGAGGACCGCGAGCGCCTGGCCAACCTGGGCAAGAACCCGCCGCGTGACGTCGAGGGCCTCACCATGACCCACTGTGTGCCGGACGAACGGCACGTCGTGACCCGCTGACCGGTCACCCCGCCAGGGCGCTACGGGCCACCGCGAGGGCCTGCTCCGCATAGCTCCGGCCGAACAGCACGGCGTGCACCAGCAGTGGGAACAGCTGGTGCACGCCGACGCGGTCCGCCCAGCCGCCGGCCAGCGGCGCCTCCTGCTGATAGCCGTCCAGCACCTGCTCCAGATGCGGGCAGCCGAACAGACGCAGCATCGCCAGATCGGTCTCGCGGTGTCCGCCGTGCGCGGCCGGGTCGATCAGCCGGACATGCCCGTCGGCCGCCCACAGCACGTTGCCGTTCCACAGATCGCCGTGCAGCCGCGCGGGCGGCTCGGCGGGGCCCGCCAGCTCCGGCAGTTGCCCGCACAGGCGTTCCACATCGGTCGCCTCGCCGGGCTGGACGGTGCCCTGGTCGACCGCGCGCCGCAGATACGGCAGCACGCGATGCTCGGCGTACCAGCCCGGCCAGTCGGTGCCGGGTTCGTTGCGCATCGGGGCGAGCCCGATGTACGCGTCCGCCGGGCCCTCCGGGGGCGGCGCGCCGAACGCGGGCGCCCCGGCGGCGTGCAGAGCGGCCAGGTCACGGCCGAAGCGGACCGCCGCCTCCCGGCTCGGCCGCCCCCGCGTGACCCGGTCGACGACCAGCCAGTTCCCGTCGTGGCCGTGCACGTCCGGTACCCGCACCGTGCCGGCGCCGGCCAGCCAGCGCAGTCCGGCCGCCTCGGCCCGCGTTGCCCCCGGATCGTCGGCACGCTTGACGATCACCACCCGCCCGTCGTCGAGCGTGACCTCGGCGAGGGCCCCGGACAGCGGCCGTTCCCCGGTGACCACCCGCCCGGTGAGCCGGGCCACGACATCCGTAGGGGCGGTCATACGCACTCCTCACCTGGGTCCGAGCTTGATCGAACACCCAGAGTACGACCGCGCCTCCAGGGGCCCGGCACTCAGCCTTCGGACCCGCGATCGCGTGCAGTGGTGCGGAACATTCCGGATACCCCCGTTGTGGTCTTCTCCCCGTGCTCCCCGAGCCGCGGCGGACCGCTCGCCCGGGGAGCCGATCGCAGGAGTAGACCTCTCGTACCGGGCCGCCGTAGCGCGTCGCTCTGCGGCCGTTTCGATTCCGGGACATTCGCCACCTCCCGGTCACGCGGGACGGTGAAATCCCGCCGCCCGCCGACAGAACCGGCCGCCGTCGGGGGACCAGTCGGAGCATGACGAGTTCATCGTTCCAGCGCACCATCGCCCTGCCCGCCCCTGTGTGCGAACAGGCCGCACAGCACCTGGAGCAGGCCGCGCACCGGGCCGTCGACGGGGCCGCGATCCCCCTGAAGGCGTTCCGCGCCGCCGCCGACAGCGACTTCATCCTCCCCGCGCCGATCGTCGAGCAGGCGGCGGCCTGCCTGCTGGTCCTGGCCACGGAGACCGCCCAGACCGTACGTCCCTCCGCCCTGCGCGCCACCATCAGCGTCGCGCTGCGGCTGCGGGATGCCGTGGAACTGTCGCATCAGCCGGCTCTCAGCAGCAGGTTCTGGTAAGGCGGGGTTGACGGCGGGGCCGGTGCGTCAGGTCTGGCGGAAGGTGACCCCGACCTGCTTGCGGCGCAGCTCCTCCAGCGTGGCGCGCTGCCGCCGGGCCCGTTCGATGAGGTCGTCGAGCTGCCGCGCGTCGAGGCGTGCGTCCGTGGCGGCCAGGTCGCGGAGCGTTTGCCAGCCGGCCGTCTTGCCCTCCACTCCCAGACCCATCGCCTCCAGCTCCCACAACGTGCTCAGCGGAGATCGCCGCACCAGGCTGCCGTTGCTCTTCAGCCGGCTCATCTGCTCGGCCGCCCGGCCCGCGTAGACCTTGTAGCGCCGCACCGGGACGTCGAGCCGCCGCATGATGTGGAGCAGGCTCGCCCGGTCCTCGGCGATCTCGGCGGCGACCGGGGCCAGGGCATCGGAGAGTGCCGTACCCCGGCACGAGCGCAGCAGGTAGCGAATCCGCGCGGTCCCGGCGGTGGCGCCGGCGAGATGGTCGTTGAGGTAGATGCCCAGCAGCGACATGTCGGTGGCCGGAGCACGGGGGGCGCCCGGCGGATCCGTTCGCTGTTCCGTCATGACAGTGCTCCTGTCCTGCTCCGGCCCTGCCCCAGAGCGGCCGGAACAGGGGGTTCGCCGGACCTTTCCGGCTTGCGGAAGGTTACCCGGGGCGGGTGCCCGGGGCCTTCCCGGCGAAACGGGACCAGCCTTCCTGCGTACGAGCCTTGTTTCGGTGTGGCCGAGGCCACAGCCTGGACGAGGTCCCGATCACGTCCGGGGGCGCGGGGCGGCGGCTACCGTCTACGGGCAGATCCCCCGCTTCTCCACCCCTCTCGGACGGCCCGGCAGTGCAAGCAGATCTCTCCCCGGTCATCGCGGCGACCGCCCAGTGGCTGACCCGTGCCTTCCCCGCCTCCGGCGGAGCGCTCGCCTCCGCGCTGTGCGAGGTGCAGGCCCGGCAGGCCGTGACGGTCGCGGCATGGCTCAGGTACCCGACGGCGATGGACGCCGCCCTGGTCGACGTGGCGGGCCCGGGCGGCTCCGCGCGGCTGGACTGGGTCACCGGCGCCGACGCGTCCCTGGGCGACGGCGTGGACGTGCACGCCTGGCGCACCTGGGACGAGGTCGTGGCCAGCTGGGCGGCCAGTCTGCTCACCGACCCGGAGCTGGCCGCCCTGGCGGTGGCCGCGCTCGCCGAGGGCACCCACAGCGCCGGCGCACCGGCCGAGTTCCGCCGGCTCGTCGCGCCCGACGACAGCGACCAGCGCGCCGCCGCCCTGCTGCGCCACCCCGACCTGCTCGCCCCCGTGGCCGAACTGCACCACTCCCAACTCCTCGACCTCCTGCACCCGGGCCGCACACTGATCGCCTGACGCGGGGCTGCCCCTGACGGGGCCCGCCCTCACCGGCTCACGGCGGCCTCGGCCCGCCGGCCTTCGGCGGTCCTCCGAACCGGAACGGTCCTCCGAACCGCGACAGCCCCCCGGAACCGCGACCGCGTTGGTTCTCCGATGCGCGGCGGGGTTGGCCCGCCGTCCCGCGACCGCGTTGGTTCCCCGATCCGCGACGGCGCCGGCCCCCGTCCGCGGCGGCGTCGGTGCGCAGACCCGCGGCGGCCTCGGTCCGTCGGCGCGCCGCGGGTTCGCCCCGCCGCCCGCCGCGGTTCCGCCCGCCGGTCCGAGCGCCCGCCCCGCACGCACGCCCCGTCGCAGGCTGGACGAGCACCCCCTCCCGCTCCCAGCTCCACCCACGCCCCGACCTGCGCGAACAGCCGGTAACTTCAGCCCCTCACCCTCCGTGACTCACCGGTTTGCCGTACGCGACCGTGCCGCGGGCGCAGCGTCGGCGGACGCTGATCGTGGGCTCGACGGCCTCCGGCCACCCTCAGCGGTCCGAGGCGCACACCGTCGTGCCGGGCCATACGCCGCTGACGGAGGAGAGACCGAGATGACCACCGCCCTGTCACGGAGCTGGGAACACGCCGTCGTCACGGGCGGCGCCGGTTTCGTCGGCTCCCACCTGTGCGCCGCCCTGCTGGACGCGGGCGCGGCCGTCACCTGCGTGGACGACTTCAGCACCGGCCGGCCCGAGAACATATCCCCGCTGCTCGAACGGCCCGGCTTCACGCTCGTGCAGGCCAACGTCTCCGAAGGCCTGCGGACCAAGCGAAGGCCCGACCTCGTCCTGCACTTCGCCTCCCCGGCGTCCCCGGCGGACTATCTGCGACTGCCGCTGCACACCATGGAGACGGGCAGCCTCGGCACCCGAAACGCCCTGGAACTCGCACGGTCCTCCCGCGCCCGCTTCGTCCTCGCCTCGACCTCCGAGGTCTACGGCGACCCGCAGCAGAACCCCCAGGACGAGCGCTACTGGGGCAACGTCAACCCGGTCGGCCCGCGCAGCGTCTACGACGAGGCCAAACGCTTCGGCGAGGCGCTGACCACCGCCCACGCCGACACCCACGGCACCGACACCTGCATCGTGCGGCTGTTCAACACCTACGGCCCGCGGATGCGCGGCCACGACGGACGCGCGGTGCCGACCTTCGTGCGGCAGGCCCTGGCCGGCGAGCCCCTCACCGTGACCGGCGACGGCCGGCAGACCCGGTCGCTGTGCTACGTCGACGACACCGTCCGCGGCATCCTCGCGGCGGCCGCCCACGGCATGCGCGGCCCCGTCAACATCGGCAACCCGACCGAGATCACCATGCTCGACCTGGCCCGGCTGGTCGTAGAACTCGCCGGCTCCCCGTCGGAGATCCGCTTCATCGAACGCCCGGTGGACGACCCGGCCGTGCGCTGCCCGGACATCACGCTGGCCCGCGACAAGCTCGGCTGGGAACCGCAGGTGCGCGCCGAGGAGGGACTGCGGCGCACGATCGCCTGGTTCCGCGAGGACGGAACCGACGACTGACCCGCCCGGGCCCCCCGCACCACCGCGTCCGGATTTCTCCCGACCGCCGAAAGGGCCGCCACCCTCATGCGCATCCTCGGAATCAACGCCCTCTTCCACGACCCCGCCGCCGCCCTGGTGGTCGACGGGCGGACCGTCGCCGCCGCGGAGGAGGAGCGGTTCTCCCGGCGCAAGCACGGGAAGAGACCCCTGCCGTTCTCCGCCTGGGAGCTGCCCGAGAAGGCCGCCGCCTGGTGCCTGAAGCGGGCCGGGCTGCGCCCGCAGGACCTCGACGCGGTCACCTACTCCTTCGACCCGGCACTCGCCCGGCCCGCCGGGGACATGGGCCTGGACGACCCGTGGGACCACCTGCGGCTGACCTACGCCCGCGAGGCACCCGGATTCCTGCGGACGGCCCTGCCCGGCCTCGACCCCGGCATCGTCCGCTTCGTGCCGCACCACATGGCCCACGCCGCATCCAGCGCCTTCGCCGCACCGGACGCCGGCGACTCGTCCGTGCTGGTCCTGGACGGCCGCGGCGAACGCGCCTCCCACCTCGCCGCACGCCGCGTGAGGGACCGGCTGGAAGCGCTGCACGCACAGGACCTGCCGCACTCGCTCGGCCTCGTCTACGAGGAACTCACCGAACACCTCGGCTTCCTGCGCTCCTCCGACGAGTTCAAGGTGATGGCGCTCGCCTCCCACGGAACCCCGCGCATGCTCTCCGAACTGCGCCGCCACGTTTACCCGACCGGCGACGGCGGCTTCCACGCCACCGGCGTGCCGTGGCAGGAGCTGTGCGCGCCGCGCGGGGCCGACGAGCCGTGGACGCAGGACCACGCCGACGTCGCCGCCAGCGCCCAGGCCGTGCTGGAGGAGACCCTGCTCGACCTGGTGCGCTGGCTGCACGGCCGTACCCACGACCAGGTGCTCACGCTCGCGGGAGGCGTCGCCCTCAACTGCGTGGCCAACTCCCGTATCGCCCGCGAGGGCCCCTTCTCCCGGGTTTGGGTGCAGCCCGCCGCCGGAGACGCCGGCACCGCCCTGGGCGGCGCCCTGCTGCTGTCCGCCGGCGAGGGCGACGAGCCGGAGCCCATGACCGGCACCGACCTCGGCCGGGACTGGTCCGACGCGGAGCTCGGAGCCTGGCTGAAGACGGCCGCCGTGCCCTTCGAAAGGCCCCCGGACATCGCCGCCACCGTCGCCCGGGCCCTCGCGGACAACGCGATCGTCGCCTGGTTCCAGGGCCGCTCCGAATACGGCCCCCGGGCGCTCGGCCATCGCTCGCTGCTCGCCCACCCGGGGCACGCGGGCAACCTGGAACGGCTCAACGACGTCAAGGGCCGCGAGCAGTTCCGGCCCGTCGCCCCCATGGTCCTCACCGACCGCGCCGCCGAGATCTTCGACGGCCCGCTGCCCAGCCCGTACATGCTGTTCGTGCACGACGTCGCCCCGGCCTGGCGGGACCGCATCCCGGCCGTCGTCCACGTCGACGGCACCGCCCGCATCCAGACCGTCAACCCGGCTCGCGAACCGCTGGTGGCCCGGATGCTGGGCGAGTTCGAGCGGCACACCGGACTGCCCGTGGTGGTCAACACCAGCCTCAACACCGCCGGGCGGCCCATGGTCGACGACCCGCGCGACGCCCTGGAGTGCTTCGGCTCCGCGCCCGTCGACCTGCTGGCCATCGGCCCGTACGCCATCCGCCGCGGCGACCTGTTCCGTTCCGAGGACGCCGGAGGCCTGCGATGACCGAGCGCGACGCCCGCACACGGGACGCCGAGTACGCCGTCGTCGTCCCGACCCTCGGCCGGCCCAGTCTGCGCGTGTGCCTGCACGCCCTGGCCGAGGCGAGCGGGCCGGGGCCGGCCCGGGTGGTCCTCGTCGACGACCGGCCCGGCCCGGCCCGCCTGCCCCTCACCGCCGACGTCCCGCCGTCCCTGCGCTCGCGCACCATCGTCGTACCCGGCGGGGCGCGCGGCCCCGCCGCCGCACGCAACCTCGGCTGGCGGGCGGCCGGTGACGTGCCCTGGATCGTCTTCCTCGACGACGACGTCGTACCCGGGCCCACCTGGGGCGACGACCTGACGCTCGACCTGGCCGCGGCGACGGAGCGGACCGCCGGGATCGCCGCCCGGATCGAGGTGCCGGTGCCCACCGACCGCCGCCCGACCGACTGGGAACGCAACACCGCCGGACTCGCCGCCGCCCGCTGGATCACCGCGGACATGGCGTACCGCCGCGCCGCGCTGGCCGCCGTCGGCGGCTTCGACGAGCGCTTCCGGCGGGCCTTCCGGGAGGACGCCGACCTCGCCCTGCGCATCCTCGACGCCGGCTGGACGCTCACCGGGGGGCGCCGCACCACCACCCACCCCGTGCGGTCGGCCGGGCGCTGGACCTCCGTCCGTCTCCAGGCCGGCAACGCCGACGACGTGCTGATGACCCGGCTGCACGGCCGCCACTGGTGGCGCCGGGCTCAGGCGCACCGCGGGCGGCTGCCCGCCCACCTGGCCGTCACCGGGGCGGGGGTGACCGCGCTCGGCTGCGCCCTGCTCGACCGGCACCGGCCGGCCGGGGTCTGTGCCGCCGCATGGCTGGCCGGCACGACCGAGTTCGCCCTGGCCCGGATCCTGCCCGGGCCGCGCACCCGCGACGAGGTGCTCACCATGGTCGTGACCAGCGTGCTCATCCCGCCGGCCGCGACCTGGCACTGGCTGCGCGGGCGACTCGCCCACCGTACGGCCCGGCCGCTCACCCCGCTCGGGACCGGCGAGCCGGCCCCCGCGGCCCGCCCGGCGGTCAGGGAACGGCTGCGGTCATGACCCGGCCCACCGGTCCATGGCTGCTCTCCGGGCCGTACGGGTCCACCGGCGTGCGGCGGCTCCCGCACGCGCACGACCCCGGCGGGCCGCTCCCCGCGGCTGTCCTCTTCGATCGCGACGGCACCCTCGTCGCCGACGTCCCCTACAACGGGGACCCGGCGCGGGTCGCGCCCATGCCGAGGGCCCGGGAGGCCCTCGACGCCGTGCGCGCCGCCGGGATTCCCGTCGGCGTCGTGACGAACCAGTCGGGCGTGGCCCGTGGCCTGCTGACCGCCCGCCAGGTCGAGGACGTACGCCTGAGGGTGGAGGACCTGCTCGGGCCGTTCGCCGTCTGGGCCGTGTGCCCGCACGGGCCGGCGGAGGGCTGCGGCTGCCGCAAACCCGCACCCGGCCTGGTCCTGGCAGCGTGCCGCAGGCTTGCCGTCCCGCCCGAACGCACCGTCGTCACCGGCGACATCGGGGCCGACATGGAGGCCGCGCGCGCCGCCGGGGCCCGCGGCGTCCTGGTCCCCACGGCTGCCACCCGCCCCGAGGAGACCACGGCGGCCGATACGACGGCAGCCGACCTGCTCGCTGCGGTTCGCCTCGTCCTCGACTCGGTTCCCGTCGCCGCGTCGGCGGGAGAGACACGACGGCATCCCGGTACGGCGACGGGGGAGTGGCGGAGCAGCCCGGCCGGGCCGGTCGGCGCACCGCGCCGGCGCCGGGTCGCGCCGGCAGCGGTACCGCGCGGCCACCCCGCCCTGCCGACGGGGGAGCCGCGATGACCCCCTTCCGTTCCCGCAGCCGCCTGCCCCGGACCCTCGTCGTCCGCCTCGACAGCGCCGGCGACGTGCTCCTGGCCGGGCCCGCCGTGCGGGCCGTCGCGGCCGGGTCCTCGTACACCGCGTTGCTGTGCGGGCCGCAGGGCGCCGCGGCGGGGCGGATGCTGCCCGGGGCGGACGACGTGCTGACCTACGACGCCCCCTGGGTCGGGCTGGAGCCGCCGCCGGTCAAGCGGGCGGCCACCCGGCGGTTGATGGAGACGCTCACGGCGGGCCGCTTCGACCGGGCGCTCGTCCTCGTGTCGTACCACCAGAGCCCGCTGCCGATCGCCCTGCTGCTGAAACTCGCCGGGATCGGATGGACCGCCGGCGACAGCGAGGACTACCCGGGCGCGCTGCTCGACCTGCGGCACCGCAGACCGCCGCACCGCCACGAGGCCCTCGCCGCCCTCGACCTGGCCCGCGCCGCCGGTTTCGCCCTTCCGCCCGGCGATGACGGCGGACTGCGCGTCACACCGCCGCCCCGCACCACCGACCTCACCGGGCCCGAGCCGTACGTCGTCGTCCACCCCGGCGCCGCCGTCCCCGCCCGGGCCTGGACCCCCGGCCGGGCGGCACGGGCCGTCGCCGCCCTGTCCGCCGAGGGTTACCGGGTCGTCGTCACCGGAGGCCGCGCCGAGCGGGAGCTGACCGCGCGGGTCGCCGGGCGGCACGCGCTGGACCTCGGCGGCGCCACCGACCTGCCGCATCTGGCCGGAGTCCTCGCCGGAGCGCGGGTCGTGGTGGCCGGGAACACCGGCCCGGCCCATCTCGCCGCCGCCGTCGGCACGCCCGTCGTCAGCCTCTTCGCACCGGTCGTGCCGGCCGAACGGTGGTCCCCCTACGGCGTACCGCACGTCCTGCTCGGCGACCGGCACGCCGCGTGCGCGGACACCCGGGCCCGGCACTGCCCCGTGCCGGGACACCCCTGCCTGGACGGCATCGGCGACGCCGAGGTGCTGGCCGCCGTGGCGGCCCTCACGGACGACCCGGCGGACCAGGGAGAACAGACGGAGCGAGGAGCGGCCGTATGAACATCCTGCTGTGGCATGTGCACGGCTCCTGGACGACCGCGTTCGTCCAGGGCCCGCACACCTACCTTGTCCCCGTGACCCCGGGCCGTGACCCGGACGGCCTGGGGCGGGCCCGTACCTTCTCCTGGCCGTCCTCGGTGCGCGAGGTCACCCCCGGGGAACTCCGCGAGACGCCCGTGGACCTGGTCGTCCTGCAACGGCCGCACGAACCGGAGCTGGCCGAACGCTGGCTCGGCGGACGCCGCCCCGGCCGGGACGTGCCCGCGCTGTACCTGGAGCACAACGCGCCCGACGGTGACGTACCGGACACCCGGCATCCGTGCGCCGACCGCGCCGATCTGACGATCGTGCACGTCACGCACTTCAACCGGCTGTTCTGGGACTGCGGAACCACCCGGACCGAGGTCGTCGAACACGGCATCGTCGACCCGGGCCACCGCTACACCGGCCGGCTCGCGCGCGCCGCCGTCGTCGTCAACGAGCCCGTGCGACGCGCCCGGTACACCGGTACGGACCTGCTGCCCGCCCTGGCCGAGGCGGTGCCGCTCGACGTGTTCGGCATGGGCACCGAGGGCCTGGCCGGCCACCTCGGCCTGCCACCGGACCGGTGCCGCACCGCCGACCTGCCCCAGAGCGAGCTGCACACGGCCATGGCCGAACGCCGCATGTACCTGCACCCGGTGCGCTGGACCTCCCTCGGCCTGTCCCTGCTGGAGGCGATGCACCTCGGCCTGCCCGTCCTGGCCCTCGCCACCACCGAGGCCGTCGAGGCGGTGCCGCGCGGCGCGGGCACCCTCTCCACCCGGCCCGACGTCCTGGCCCGCGCCGCCCGCCGCTACCTCCACGAACCCGAGGCCGCGGCCGCGGACGGAGCCCGCGCCCGGCAGGCGGCCCTCGAACGCTACGGGCTCAAGCGCTTCCTGGCCGACTGGGAGCGCCTGATCACGGAGGTGTGCTCATGACCCCGTCCCTCAGCCCCTTCCCCGCCGGACCCCTCGGCGGCGACCCCCTCGACCCGGGCGTCCTCGCGATCGCGCTCGTCTCGGAGCACGCGAGTCCCCTCGCCGCGCTCGGCGGGGTCGACGCCGGCGGTCAGAACGTCCACGTCGCCTGCCTCGCCGGGGCGCTCGCCGACCGCGGTCACCGCGTCACCGTCTACACCCGCCGTGACGCGCCCGACCTGCCCTGCCGGGTGGAGCTGCGCGACGGTGTCGAGGTGCACCACGTCCCCGCCGGACCGGCCGAGCCCCTCCCCAAGGACGAACTCCTGCCGTACATGGGCGAGTTCGGCCGTTATCTGGCACGCGGCTGGCGCACCCGGGCCCCCGACCTCGTGCACTCGCACTACTGGATGTCGGGCCTGGCCGCGCTGCGGGCGACCCGCGCGCACGGGTTGCCCCTGCTGCACACGTACCACGCCCTCGGCACCGTGAAGCGACGGCACCAGCGCCACGCCGACACCAGCCCGCCGGAGCGGATCCCCGGCGAGACCGAGATCGGGCTGGGCTGCGACCGGGTCGTCGCCACCTGCCGGGACGAGGCCGCCGAACTGACCCGCATGGGCATACCCCGGCACAAGATCGGTATCGTGCCGTGTGGCGTCGACCCCGACCGGTTCACCCCGAAGGGCCCGGCCGCGCCACGCGGACCGTACCCGCACCGGCTGCTCCAGCTGGGCCGGCTGGTGCCGCGCAAGGGCGCCGCGGTGGCCGTCGCCGCGCTGGCCCGGCTGCCCGGCACCGAGCTCGTCGTGGTCGGCGGGCCGCCCGCGGACCGGCTCGACGACGACCCGGAGGTGCGCCGGCTGCGCGGCATCGCCCGGGACGCCGGCGTCGCCGACCGGGTCCGCTTCACCGGCGCCGTGCCCAGCGAGAAGGTGCCGCCGCTGCTGCGCTCCGCCGACGTCGTGGTGTGCCCCGCCGACTACGAACCCTTCGGCATCGTCCCGCTGGAAGCCATGGCCTGCGGTGTGCCCGTCGTGGCCAGCGCGGTCGGCGGGCAGCTCGACACCGTCACAGACCCCGGCACCGGACGGCTGGTGCCGCCCCGCGACCCCGAAGCCCTGGCCCGCGCCGTCGCCGGCCTGCTCGCCGACCCGGCGGCCCGCGCTGCGTGCGGGGCGACCGGCCGCCGCCGGGTCCTGGGCCGCTACGGCTGGGGCCAGGTCGCCGCGGCCACCGAGTCCGCCTACTGCGAGGTCCTCGACGCCGAGCCCGCCGCGACGGGCTCCGGCTGAAGCGAACCGTCCCCGACCCGCCGGCCGTCGCCGACGCCCGAAGACCGAAGGAGGTGTGGGTCCGCCGCCGTCCACGGGGCGGCGGCACGCCCGAACAGCATGAGCGAACACCCTGCACACCCCGCGCTCGATGCCGCCCGCCTGCACTGCCGGTCACTGGACGAGGCACTCGGCCGGTTCCGCGGGTACGGCCCCGAACGGATCGCGGACTGGGGCAGCCGGCTCGCCGACGTCCTCACCGGCGGCGGCCGCCTGCTCGCCGCGGGCAACGGCGGCAGCGCCGCCCAGGCCCAGCACCTCACCGCCGAACTGGTCGGCCGCTACCGCCAGGAACGCCGTGCCTACTCCGCGCTCGCCCTGCACGCCGAGACGTCCAGCGTGACCGCCATCGGCAACGACTACGGCTTCGACCACGTCTACGCCCGTCAGGTCAGCGCCCACGGCCGCCCCGGTGACATCCTGATGCTGCTGTCCACCTCCGGCCGCAGCGCCAACCTCATCGCCGCGGCCGTGACCGCCCGGCAGGCCGGACTGCGCGTCTGGGCGTTCACCGGGCGCGGCCCGAACCCCCTCGCGGAAGCCGCCCACGAAGCCCTGTGCGTCGACGCCGCCAGCACCGCGAACGTCCAGGAGATCCACCTCGTCGCCGTCCACCTGCTCTGCGAGTGCTTCGACACGGCCGTGTCCACACCGCTCGCACGGCGCACGGTCCTCACCCACGGGAGCACCTCATGACCGGACCGGAACCGCTCGCGGTCGTCGGGGACGTCCTCCTCGACGAGGACATCGAAGGCGTCTCCACCCGGCTCTCCCCGGACGCCCCCGCCCCCGTCGTCGACGTCACCGGCGACCGGCGGCACCCCGGAGGAGCCGGACTGGCCGCCGCCCTCGCCGCCCGCGGCGGCCGGGACGTGGTCCTGGTGACCGCGCTCGGCGACGACGAGGCCAGCGAGGCCGTACGGCGTGACCTGCGCGGCCGGGTCCGGCTGCTGGAGCTCCCGCTCAAGGGCACTTTGCCGGTCAAGACCCGCGTCCTCGCGGGCGGCCGGCCCGTCGTACGCATCGACCGGGGCGGCGGCACCCCCGGCGAGCCCGACGACGCGGTCCGGGAGGCACTGGCGAACGCCCGCGCGATCCTGGTCGCCGACTACGGGCGCCACACCGCGGGCGCCCTGCGGTCGCACCTCGAGGACGCCGCCCGCCGCACACCCCTGGTATGGGACCCGCACCCCAAGGGCGACCCGCCCGTGCCCGGAGCCCGGCTCGTCACCCCCAACGCGGCGGAGGCACAAGCCCTGTACCCCGGTTCCGGAGGGACGTCGCTGGGCGCGTACGCCGAGCGCGGGACGCGACTCGCGGAGCTGTGGCGCGCCGCCGGAGTCGCCGTCACCCTCGGTGACCGCGGAGTCCTGCTGGCCCGGCCCGGCTCCGGTACGCCGATGCTCGTCCCCGTGCCCTACCGGGCCGCCGGAGACCCGTGCGGCGCGGGCGACTGCTTCGCCGCGACGACGGCTGCGGCCCTGGCCGACGGCCTGCTGCCGGAGGAGGCGCTGCAACGGGCCGTCGCCGAGGCCGCCGCGTTCGTCGCGGCCGGCGGCGCGGGCAATCCCGACCTGTGGCGGACCGAGCCGCCGTCCGGCTCCGCGGACGACGCCGCGACCGACGCGTTCGCCCTCGCGGAGAGCGTCCGGGCCCGGGGCGGCACCGTGGTCGCCACCGGCGGCTGCTTCGACCTGGTGCACGCCGGTCACGTCGGCCTGCTGGAGAGCGCCCGGCGCATCGGCGACTGCCTCATCGTGTGCCTGAACTCCGACGCGTCCGTCACCCGCCGCAAGGGCCCGGGCCGCCCGCTCAACCCGGCGGCGGACCGCGCCCGCGTCCTCGCCGCGCTCGGCAGCGTCGACGCCGTCGTGGTCTTCGAGGAGGACACCCCCGAGGCGGTACTGGCCCGGCTGCGCCCGGACGTCTGGGTCAAGGGCGGCGACTACTCCGTCCAGGACCTGCCCGAGGCGGAGGCGCTCCGCACCTGGGGCGGCCAGGCCGTGGTCCTGCCCTACCTCGACGGCCGCTCCACGACCCTGCTGACCCGCCGAGCGGCAAAGGCGGCGACGGTGGCCTTGCGGCCGTCGGGTTCCTGACGGCGTACGACTGACCTGCCGCTGAGGCGGTCCCGCCGGGGCGGCCCGGTCCGACCAGCCGTGGGGCTCTTCGGATCTTCCGGGGTAGCTCGGCCGATCAGCGGCTCGGGTCTTGCGGGCGCCGCTGGGCGGCGGTCCGGCCGGCCAGCCGTGGGGCTGTGTGAACCTCTCCGGGGGTGGCCCTGGCGGATCAGCGGCTGGGATTGTGCGGGTACGGCTGGGCGGCAGGTCTGTCGGCCAGTCGGTGGGGGAGGCGGATTCCCGGGGCAGGCCGGCCGACGAGCCGCTCGGGCCCCTACGGGCCCCTCCGGGGCGGCCCGGCCGGTCGATCGTTGCGGCGGTCTGAGGGACTTCTCCGGCAGCGGCGGTCGATGAGCCGTGTGGCCTGTGCGGACCCGTCAGGGGCAGCCGCGTCGGTCAAGCGTTGCGGACCTGCAGTGTTCTTCGGCAACGGCGGCCGACCAACGGTCGGGGCTTCGCGGCTACCTCAGGGGTACCTGCGAGCGGTCGGCCGTTCCGTCTTGCCGGGTCTCCCCGGCAGCGGCGGCCGATCAGCCGTGCGGGCCCACCGGGCCCGTCAGAGGCAGCCCCGCCGACCGGTCGTTGTGGCCCCGGCTCTCTCCAGCAGCCGCGGCCGACCGCCGTGCGGGCCCCGGGAATCCGCCTCGGTCGGTCGCGGCCACCAGTCGCTGCGCCTCCGCCACGCCGCCACGCTCCCGCTCAGGCCGCCCTGCTCAGCGCCGGCTGCCCCTGTACGTCGCCCTCCTCCGTCCGGAGTACCACCGGCATCGTGGTGCGGCGCTGTCGCAGCAGGTAGCCCGCGCCGATCGAGCCGGCGATGAGCAGGCCGCCGGTGACGAGGGCGCCACGGGCGCCGGCCAGTTCCATGAGGAGGCCGAGCGCGGGCGGGCCGCCCAGGCTCCACACCGTGCCGATGCTGCCCCACACGCCCAGCACGCGACCCCGCAGATGGGCGGGCGGGTCGGTCTGGAGGACGGCCGTGCCGGCGGTGTCGGAGACGGACTCCACCACGGCCATCGGCAGCACGAGCACGATCAGCACCGCGAGCGACGGCGACAGCCCCGCCACCACCTGGAGCAGCGCCCCGGCCGCCGCCAGCGCCCCCACGAGCCGCACGGACGGCCGGCGCAGCCGGGCGCCGAGGACCGCGCCGAGGATGCCGCCGACAGCGAGCACGGTCGACACCGTGCCGAACGAACCGGCGCCACCCGCGAGCGGCCCGGTGACGAGCACGGCCAGGGTGAGCCCGTAGTTGCGGCCGAACACCGCGCTGATCCCGGTCACCCCGGCGAGCGCCATCAGACGCGGCCGGCGCGCGAAGAAGGCCAGCCCCTCGCGCACGGACATGTCCGAGCCGGTGCGCTTCGGGCCCACGGTGACCTCCCGCACCGCCCCGGCAGCGGGCCGCAGGAACGGAATGACCGAGGCCACGAACAGGAACGACAGGCCGTTCGCGAAGTACGCCGCGGACGTGCCGAGGAACCCCACCGCCACCCCGGCCATGGCCGCTCCCACGAGCCTGCCCGACTGGTGCACCAGCGCCCCGACCCCGATGGCCGAGGGCACGTCCTCCGGCGGGACGAGATCATTGCCCAGCAGCGCACACGCCGGGTTGTCGACCGTCGCGACGACACCCGTGACGGCGGCCAGCACCATCAGGGACGTCATGTCGAGCCGGTCCAGCGCCACGAGCACGGCCGTCGTGAAGGCGATCGCGCCGAGCAGCGCCTGGCTCACGGCCGCCGTCAGCTTGCGGGGCCACCGGTCGACGGCCGCGCCGCCGAGGACACTCATCAGCAGGGCAGGCGCGGCCTGCACGGACATGGACAACCCCGTCGCGGCGGGGGACCCGGTGATCTGGAGGACCAGCAGGTTCTGCACCGTGAGCTGCATCCACGTACCGGCGTTCGACACGAAGTTCGCGACGGACCACCAGCGCATGCTGCGGTACCGCAGCGACCGCCAGGGCGAGCGTGAGACGGGCTGGGCAGGGGAGGGCGACGAAGACACAGTGCGCTACTCGCAAGACGAGTCGGAGGACTCAGCAGGAGGAGGACGAGGAGAGCGAGAAGCACCGGCTGCGCTGCGCGGTGGCTCCCCTCGCCGGATACGGCGCCGACCATCGTGGCAGAGGGGACCCCCGAGTCGGTTCCATCCGCACCTCGTCCGCCGCTCCCGTGCCTCCCAACCGCCCTCGGTCTCCGGACATTTGACGCCGCGAGTGTGGTTGATCACAGCCGTCGGTCATCGGCCTCGCCCGGGCCACGTCACGTGACGGCGGCCACAGCGGACACAGAAGGGCCCGTCGCCGGGGCGACGGGCCCTTCTCCTGTACGGCGGTGTGCGGCGGTGTGCGGCAGTGACCGCTCTACTCCGACTTCCCGCGACCGGTCAGCGCGTCGCGCAGCCGGTCGATCATCCCGGTGCCCGGAGCCAGGAGCTTGTTCGCCGGAGGCTTGTCGGGGGCGGCCGGGTGGGGCCGGGTCGGGGCGGTCTTCTTCGCCTTCCGGACCTTCTCGCCCAGCTCGTTGAGCGTGTCCATCGGACAGGCCTGCCGCAGCGCCGGGAAGAGGTTGCCCTCCTCGTCGGCGATGTGCGAGCGGATCTCGCTCATCAGCATGCCCATCAGCCGGTCGAAGTCGGCGTCGCCCGGGTCACAGCCCTCCAGGTCCTTCATGATCCGCTCGGCCGCGGCGTGGTCCTCGAGCTCCTGGTCGGCGAGAGCGTCACCGTTGGCCACGTGCTCGCGTACGGCCGGATAGAGGTAGGCCTCCTCGGCCACCGAGTGCCGCACCAGCTCGATGGTGACCTGGTCCGCGTACGTCTTGCGGTCCTTGTGACCGGACGGCAGTCCCTCGATCTTGCCGAACATCTCCTCGACTTCGCGGTGATCGGTCACCAGCTCGTCGATGACGTTTCCTCCGTGTCCCATGTCCTTCACCTCCAGCCCCCCGGGTCCCCCGGGCCCCAGGGGGCTAACGCACGGTCCGGGGCCCCCTGCGGCGGCTCAGACGGGCAGCTTGGCCCGGACACGCCCGGCCACCGCGGCCGGGCCCGTGGCGGCACGGACGGAGCGCCGCACCAGACCCGCGTCCCGTCGCAGGCCACGGGCGGCGTGGCTGCCACGCCACACCACCGAGGGGCGGGCCCCGGTGTCGTCCGCGGCGATCAGCAGCCCGCCGAGCATGGACATGTTCTTGAAGAAGTGGATCCGCTGCTCGGCCCGCTCCGAAGGGTCCTCGGCCTCCCAGAAGCGGTGCCCCGCCAGCGTCGTCGGCACCAGCGTGGCCGCGATGGCCAGCGCGGCCGGACGCGGCATGCGCCCGGTGGCCAGCATCAGCCCGGCCACGACCTGCACGGCGCCGTTCAGCCGTACGACCTGCTCGGTGCGGTCCGGCAGCGCCGAGACGCGATCGGTGACCGGTTGTACGACAGGCTCGGCGACCGGGGCGACCTCCTTCGGGTTTCGGACGGAGTTCAGCCCGCCCGTGAGGAACATCGAGGCCAGCATGGGACGGCCGAGCACGCGCAACAGACTCATGGCCCTCTCCAGAGTGTCGGTGGGTACGGCGTTCGCCGGGTTCCCCACCAGGGGCGGAAGCACTCACCCCGTTCGTGCCGCCCGGTGCCGCGCCCAGGCCTCCTCGCGCAGCTCCTCGGACAGCAGGACGTCCACGGCGGTGCACGCGAGGGCCTCCGTCGCGGCGACCAGCACCTCGCGGGCCCGGGGAGAGGCGGCGGCCTCGGCGAACTCCGGGGTGTGGTCGGAGCCGTCCTCGTCCATGATCGCGACGAACGGGTGGATGGCGGGCACCCGCGTACTGACGTTCCCGATGTCGGACGACCCCAGGTACACGCCGGGCACGGGCGGGGACAGCGGGATCCCGGCCCGGGACAGATGCGCCGCGAACCGCTCGGACAGCGCCTCGCTGTCCCGGAAGTGCTCGTAGCGCACGGTGGCCCGCTCCACCTCGGCGGCCGTGCCCGTGGCCCGGGCCACGCCGTCGGCGCACTCCCGCAGCCGGTCCGTGAGGTCCTCCAGCGCCGGCGTGGTGGCCGCGCGCAGACCGAACAGGCCCTCGGCGTACTCCGGGACGATGTTCGTGGCGGTGCCGCCCCGGGTGACGATGCCCTGCACGTGCGAGCCCTCCGGCAGTCGCCGCCCAAGCACGGCCAGCACGTTGAACAGCTCCACCAGCGCCGCGAGCGCGTCGATGCCCTCCGTCGGGTTCCCCGTGGGGTGCGCGGCCCGGCCGTGGAAGGCCACCCGGTACTGCACCTGTGCGGTCAGCGGCGCCCGCGCCCAGCTGTGGACGCCCGGATGGAACATCAGCGCCGCCTCGACGCCGTCGAACACACCGGCCTCCACCTCCAGGGCCTTGCCGCCCCCGCCCTCCTCGGCGGGCGTGCCCACCGCCAGCACCGACCCGGCGGACGCCACCACGGCACCGACCGCCAGCGCGGCTCCCAGGCCCGCCGCCGCGATGAGGTTGTGGCCGCACGCGTGGCCGAGGCCGGGCAGGGCGTCGTACTCCATCAGCAGCGCCACCGCGGGCCGGCCCCCGCCCCGGCGCGCGGCGAACGCGGTCGGCATCCCCGCCACGCCGCGCTCCACGGCGAAACCGGCCCGTTCCAGCTCGCCCGACAGCAGGGCCGCCGCCCGGTGCTCGGCGAAGGCGTACTCGGGGTCGGCGTGCAGCCGCGAGGCCACACCCCACAGCGCGTCGGCCCGGGCCGCCACCTCCTCACGGACGGCCTGGTGTACGTCCTCGCGCGTGCGGTCCACAGGGGCCTCCCCGGCGTCGGCTGCGGTGTGTCCCCGACGGGTTTCACCGCCCGGGGCGGCGACACCCGCGGTGTATCGGCCGGTGTGGTCGTGTTCCTGGGCGGGTTCCACCCTGCCGTGGCACTCGCCGCGTCTCGGCCGGTGCGGCTGTGCCCTTGGGCGGGCCCCACCGCCGTGCCGGGGCACCCGCCGCGTTTCGACCCGTGTCCGAGTGCAACACGGTCGGTGTACCCGCCGGGCCACGACAGCGTGGACGCCGCGGCGGCGGCCGGGCGGGCGGGCCGGACCTGGGAGGAACCATGGACCACTCGCGCGTGCCCGTCCTGGAGGCGCTGGAGGGCTTCCGGCGCCGTGGCGACATCGCCTACGGTCCGCCGGGCCACAAGCAGGGCAGGGGAGTGGACCCCCGGGTCGCGGAGATCGTCGGACTCGACGTGTTCCGCTCCGACGTGCTCTCCCTCAACGGCCTCGACGACCGCCGCCAGTCGCAGGGCGTCCTCAGCCGGGCCCAGGAGCTCATGGCGGACGCGGTCGGCGCCGAGCACGCCTTCTTCTCGACCTGCGGAAGCTCCCTGTCCGTGAAGACCGCCATGCTGGCCGCGGCCGGGCCGGGCGAGAAGCTGCTGCTGTCGCGCAACGCCCACAAGTCCGTCATCGCGGCCGTCGTCGTCAACGGCGTCGAGCCGATCTGGGTGCACCCGAAGTTCGACACCGAACGGCACCTGGCCCACCCGCCCGAGCCCGATGACGTCCGCCGGCGGCTGCGGGAACACCCGGACGCCAAGGGCATGCTGCTCATCACGCCCACCGACTGGGGTTCCTGTGCGGACATCGGGGGAGTGGCCCGGGTGTGCCACGAGTTCGACGTGCCCGTCATCGTCGACGAGGCCTGGGGCGCCCATCTGCCGTTCCACCCCGCCCTGCCCGCCTGGGGCATGGACGCCGAGGCCGACCTGGTGGTGACCAGCGTGCACAAGATGGGCGGGGCGGTGGAGCAGAGTTCCGTCTTCCACCTCCAGTACGACCGCATCTCGCCCGAGGTCCTGAAGCAGCGGGAGGACCTGCTCGGCACCACCAGTGCCTCCTCCCTCGTGTTCGCCACGCTCGACGGCTGGCGCCGCCATATGGTCGAACAGGGGCACGAGCTCCTGGAAGCCGCCATCCGCCGAGCCGAGCGCATCCGGGCGGCGGTCGCCGAGCTGCCGGGTCTGCGGCCCATGGGGCGCGAGGTCGTGGAGGAGGGGCTCACCGCCGACCTCGATCCGCTCAAGCTCGTCATCGACGTACGCAAGCTCGGCATCAGCGGGATGCAGGCCGCGGAGTGGCTGCGCACTCACCGCCACGTGGACGTCGGCGGCTCGGACACCTGCCGTATCAGCGCTTCGATCACCCACGCGGACGACGACGAGACCGAGGCGGCCCTGGTGGACGCTCTGGCCGCGCTCGTCGAGCGAGCGGACACCATCGAGCGGCGGCCGCCGGTCCACCTGCCCGAGCCCTCCGCCCTGGAGCTGGAGCAGGCGATGCTGCCCCGCGAGGCGTTCTTCGCCCCGGTCGAGCACGTGCCCGCCGAGCGGGCCGCCGGACGGATCGCCGCGGAGATGATCAGCCCCTACCCGCCGGGCGTGCCCGTCGTGGCACCCGGCGAGGTCGTCACCGACGAGGTCCTGGACTACCTGCGCAGCGGTGTCGAGCACGGTGTCCTCATCCCTGACGCGGAGGACTCCTCCGTGCGCACCCTGCGCGTCGTGGCACGAGGGGCAACCGCTCACGCCTGAGATATCGCAGAATTTATTTAAGTGACTTCTGGGAAATTGGCAGCTTTGTCTGATTCCGGTGATCCGGAAGCCGAGGGCCTCGCAGCCGCGGCCGTGCGAGTGCCGGGAGCCGACGCCCTGCTGCCGAGCGCCCTTCTGCACGCCACGCCCCTGCCGCGCCCACGACCCGTTCGTGGCCACCGTGTACGCGCTGCCGGGGGAGGATTAGCGGGGCCCGCCCGGCGCGGCGGCACGGACCGCGCCGGCGCCGGGCACCCTGACCCTTCGTCACACCCGCTGCCACAGGGCCGGGGTGCGGGTGGGCGCCCACCCGCCCTGGGCCTGGTGGGTCTGGAGGCACTGGTAGCGCACACCGTCGTGGCTCACGGTGGCCCCGGCCTCGTAGACCCGGCCCGCGGCCCACGACTGCGCGACGGCGTTGTCCTGCGGTGCCGTTGCCGGGGAGTCGGCCTCCGCGGTCTTGAGAGTGAGACCGAACTCGCTGAGGAGCGGGTTGATCGGCTGGAAGTACGTGGTGCCGCCGGTCTTGCAGTCACCGGTGCCGCCGGAGGTCACGCCCTGCGCCTGGACGCCGGCGACATACGGCCCGCCGGAGTCGCCGGGCCCGGCGCACACCGTCGTCTGGGTCAGCCCGTCCACCTTGCCCTCGGCGTAGCTGACGCTGGTGTCGTGCTGCTCGACCTTGCCGCAGTGCCAGCCGGTGGTCGAACCGGAGCGGCAGACGGCCGCCCCGACCAGCGCTTGGACCGAGCCGGTGATCTGCACCTTCTGCTCGCCCTCGCCCTTCACGTTCGGCGTCGCCGTCCACTGGTCGTTGACGGCCACCCACGACATGTCCTTGCCGGGGAACGTGGAGGCCTGGAACGTCCCCTGCTCCGCCCTGTCGAACCCGGTCGTCGTGGCGCCCTGCTTGCCGCAGTGTCCCGCCGAGGCGAAGCCCTCCTGCTCGCCCTTCGTGACGGAGAAGCCCACGGAGCAGCGGGCGGTGCCGTCGACGTAGTAGGCGTCGCCGCCGGTGATGTCCGCCATGAGCCGCGGCCGGTTCGCCGTCATCTTGACGCCCACGTTCTTGCCGTGGAGCCCCGCGGCCTTGACGAACGCCGCCGCCGCGGCCTTGTTGCCGGCCTGCACCACGACCTGGTTCGCCGGGACGTCGACATACCACAGGGGCGTGTCCCGGGTGCTCACGCGGGCCGCGGCCGCGTCCAGCTTCGCCTTCGCCGCGTTCAGGTCGCGCAGCGACTTCTTCACGACGGCCGCCTTCGCGCCCTGCGCCTTGATGGCGGCCATGTCCGCGGTGTCCGTGGTCGCCACCACGAGCTCCTGCGACGTCGTGCCCCGCAGCCAGGCCCCCGCGAACCGGTCGCCCAGGGCGTTGCGCAAGCGCCCGGCCCGGGTGCCCGCCTCCGCCTCGTTGACCAGCCGCCGCGACGCCTGGGCCGGGGTCAGACCGAGATCGCGCTCCAGGGCGCGCAGCACCGGAGCCGACGGCCGGTCGGCGCCGAGCGTCTGGGAGGCGGTGGGCAGCGGGCCCGCCGCGGGAGTCGGCTCGGCCGCCGCGGCGGAGGGGAGCCCGGTGGCGATGAGCGCGCCGAGCGCGGCCAGGGCCGCCCGGCGGCCGGTGACGGCATGTCTGTGGGCCATGCGAGGTGTCCCCTTCGTTCACGGATGTAGCTGCCGCAAGGCTTTGGTCTTGCCTGAACGGACTCGCGGGATGTCCACGGCGGCCCCGTTTCACGCTTTGGTGCGGCGCAGGGCGCCAAGTGCAGTACGACGGCCGCCCCGCGTCTCACGCGGACTTCAGGCCGGGCGAACCCACCTCCGTGACGAAGGACGCGGCCGTCGAGATGGCGCCCCCCCCGGCTTCGTGATCGCCGAGACGGTCCGGAAGTCGCCCTGGGCGTTCTCGCGGCCCAGTTCGACCCGGACGTAGCCGCGCCTGCCGTCGAAGTACTTCATGTGCGGGTTGGCCTTCATGTACGTGTCCCAGTCGGCCGGCTTCTCGGCGCCGTTCCCGCCGCTGGCGAGGGAGGTACAGGTGAACTCCGTGCCGACCGTCCTGCTCTGCGGGTCGTCGAAGTCGTCCTTGATGTCGAAGGCGTACCCGACGTGGACGTCACCGGTGAGGACGATCCAGTTGTCGATGCCCGCCGCCTTCGCGCCCGCCATGACCCGGTTGCGGGAGGCGCGGTAGCCGTCCCAGGCGTCCATGGAGCCCCGGGCCGGTACGGTCAGGTCTAACTTGCGCTGGGAGAAGCACACCTGCTGGGGCATCACGTTCCACAGGGCTCCGGAGGCCCGCCAGCCGTCCAGCAGCCAGCGCTCCTGCTCGGCACCGGTGAGGGTGCGCGCCGGGTCGTCCGACTCGGCGCCCCACGCGTGCGGACGTTCGTTGTAGGCCTGGTCGAAGCGGTACTGGCGGGTGTCGAGGACGTCGAACTGGGCGAGCGAGCCCCAGGCCAGCCGGCGGTACAGCTGGGCGTCGGGCCCCTGCGGCAACTGCTCGGCCCGCAGCGGCTGGTTCTCCCAGTACGCCCGGTAGGCGGCGGCCCTGCGTACCAGGAACTCCTCCTGTGGGCTGTTCCGCTCGTCGATGGCGCCCGCGTAGTTGTTCTCCGTCTCGTGGTCGTCCCAGGTGACGACGAAGGGGTGCTGGGCATGCGCGGCCCGCAGGTCGGGGTCGGTCTTGTAGAGCGCGTGGCGCAGCCGGTAGTCCGCCAGGGTGGTGGCCTCCGGTTGAACACGTCGGGCAGTTTGACATCGGTGTAGCGGCGGGCTCCGCCGGCCGAGTCCACGGCGTACTCGTACAGGTAGTCGCCGAGGTGGAAGACCACGTCGACGTCCTCCTGCGCCAGATGCCGGTGGGCGGTGTGGTAGCCGTCCTGGTAGGCCTGGCAGGCCACGGCGGCCAGCCGCATGCTGTCGGCGTCGCTGCCCGCTTCCGGTGCCGTACGGGTCCGGCCCGTGGGGCTGATCCAGGCGCCCACCCGGAACCGGTAGTAGTAGTGGCTGTCCGGCATCAGACCCTTGACGTCGACGTGCACGCTGTGGGCGTACTCGGGATGGGCGGTGGCCACCCCCCCGGTGCTCGACGAAGGCGAACCACTCGTCCATGGCCACTTCCCAGTAGACGACGACCCGCTGCCGGCCCAGGCCGCCGTCCTCCGCGAACGGCTCGGGAGCGAGCCGGGTCCAGATCAGCACCGAGTCGGGCAGCGGGTCCCCGGATGCCACGCCGAGGATGAACGGGTCGTCGGTGATCCGCGCCGCGTCGAGTTCGGGAGCGGCGGTGGCGCCGCGGGCCGGCCGGTTGGTGGTGAAGGCGAGCATCGCGGCCGCCGCGGTGACGTTCAGGAAGCGGCGGCGGGCGACATGCGGTGCCGCGGTGCGCAGTACGGCGTCGTGCGGGGAGAAGGCATGCTCGGACGGTGGCCTTTGACGGCCCGTCAGCGCCATCTGATGTCCTCTCGTACGGGGCGCAAAGCAAGCACGCTAAGCAGGCAAAATGCCTTGAAACGGCACGACTTGCGGGGCGTTCACACCAGAGGCGGTACGGGAGCGGCCCGTGACATCACGCAGCTGCAAGGGGGCGGAGCCGTAAGAAGGCGGACCGTCGGCAGGCGCCGCGTGCCGCGGGACGCGGACGGGACATGAAAACGCCGCCGGCGTCGGCCGGCGGCGGATGGGGGGACTGGGCTGTCTAACGGGCCGCTTGCGCGGCGGCCCCGGTGGTCGCGTGGTCGCGGACGGGCAGATGGTAGACGTGGAAGGCCCGCCCGATGACCGGCTGGGCGACGTTGCGTACCCGCACGCCGCCGCTCGTCATGCCGTGTTCCGTACCGGCGTGCGCGTGCCCGTGCACCGCGAGATCGGCACCGGCGGTGTCGATCGCCTCGGCCAGCAGATAGCTGCCCAGGAACGGATAGATCTCCAGCGGCTCGCCCGCCAGCGTGTCCGGAACGGGGGAGAAGTGGGTCAGGGCGATCCGCGCGTCACAGCCCTCCTCGCCCAACTGCTCCAGGGACGTGCGCAGGCTGTCCGCGGACCGGCGCGAGTACCTGACGAACTCCTTCATGACCGGCTCGCCGAACTCCCCGGCGCAGCGGCCGACGAAGCCGCCGCCGAACCCCTTGGTGCCGGCCACGCCGATCCGCGCCCCGCCGCTCGTCACGACCGTCCCCTGCCCTTCCAGGACATGGGCGCCGGCGTCCCGGAGGATGGCCGTGACCTCGTCGGGCCGGTCGTCGTGATGGTCGTGGTTGCCCAGCACGGCGACCACCGGGACCCCGAGGTCCCGGACCTCCTTGGCCACCACCCGGGCCTCCTCGGGGGTGCCGTGCCGGGTCAGGTCCCCGGCCAGCAGCAGGAGGTCGGCGCATTCGGGCAGGGTCTCGAAGGCGGGGCGGAGCAGGCCCTGGCTGTCGGGCCCCATGTGGATGTCTCCGACGGCTGCGATGCGGATCATGCGAGTTCCTCCGCGTGGTCGGGGGAGGACGTCTCGGTGACCACGAGGTCGCTGTGCACAGGGACCCCGGCGAGCTGCTCCCGGACGGTGCGCAGGATCTCGTCGCGGCAGGGCGCCGAGGGCACGGTGCCGGTGAGCAGCACCGTCTGGCCGCGGGATTCGACCCGCACGCCCAGTTCACCGAGTTCACCGGAGGCGAGGCGGTCCTGGAGGTGGGCGATCCGGTAGTCCAGGTTCTGCTCCGGCTCCCCGCCGCCCGGGTGCTGTGGGCCGTGGGTACTCATGGGTGTTCCTTCCGCATCAGATGACGTTCAGGCGCTCCAGGAGGAAGAAGAAGGCCGCGGGCATGGGCGCGTCCCCGCACTCGCGCCGCACCCGCTCCCAGTCGACCTTCTCGCGCAGCGCACGCGCGATGGGCAGAGCCGCGCCGAAGTCGCAGTGATGCTCGGAGAAGGCGGCGATCAGGCTCCACAGCAGGTCGGTCGGGGCCAGCACCGGCATGCGCACCGAGTCGACCGAAACCTCCTCCGCCCGCTCCAGCATCTCCGCGCCGACCGGTCGGTGCGCCAGCTCGAAGATGATGTCCACCGGCTGGCCGAAACACGTGGCCTTGATCAGCCAGTCCTCCGGCGGGCTGTAGACCGTCAGCCCGGCCTCGCGGAGCGTGACCGCCACCGCGTCCGCGTCCTCGGGGCGGATGGCGAAGTCGACGTCGTGCTGGAGGTTCTTCTCGCCGCCGTGGGCGTAGGCGGCCACGCTCCCGGCCAGCGCGAAGAGGTGCCCCTTCCGCTTCAGCAGGGCACCGACCTGCTTGGCCGCCTCCAGGATCGCCTGGTTGCGGTCCAGGGGGAGTTCCAGGGGCGGCTCGTCGGCCTGCGGGTCCTGTGGTGGCGCGGGCTCGGGCTGGTCCGGGGCCAGCGGGAAATCAGGGATTCCCGGTCGCCGGACGAGCGTCGCGTCATCACCGTTCTGCGTCATGACCACTCCATTCGCCGAACCGGGCACCCCGCCGCCGCAGGGTGCCCGGACCCGTGACGGCCTGCGTGCCTGCTCTGAGTACCCGGAGGTGTCACGCCGACACGGAAGGCCTCCGAAGAGCACCGGGCCGAGGGCCGGTTTCCGCCGCCGCCGGCGGCGCCGGGCCGAGCCGACCGACCCGGCGCCTCCAGCCCTCTGCCCGGTCACCGCCCCTGCCCGGTGCTCCTCCATGGCACACCCCCGGACGTGTCCCCAGCGCGTTCGCCGCGCAGTGCACCTCGCCGCCCGCCAGGTGCGACCAGGCGAAGTTCTCCACCCGGTGCACGCGCACCCCACCGGCGGGGAGCGCTTCCTGCGCGGCGGCGCGGAACAGGTCGCGGCCGTCCGCCTTCGGCCCGTGCGGATCGGGCGCGGCATAGTCCCGGGCGGTCAGCGACAGCCCGTTGGCGATGGTGGGGGAGTAGGCGATCGCGCCCGCCGGCACACCCGGTGCCGGGCTCGCCATCGCGCACAGCACCGGCACCCGTACGAGGTCGCTGCGGGACAGCCCCGTCTCCCGCAGCAGCACGTCGATCTGGCCGTCGATGTGGCGCGGCGCCTCCTCGTTGCCGACGAGGAAGGCGCCGGGGCCCGGGCGGACCACGTCCGGTGGCAGCCCGTGCCCGCCCTGGTGACGCCGGCATGACACCGACACCCTCTCCGCACGAAGGAGCACCCCATGACAAAGGCTGCCGTACGCCCTGCTCACCGCCCTGGCCGGGACGGCGCTCGCCGCGGCCCGCCTGTGGACTCACCGCGAGCCAGTGCATCGCCGTGGGCGGGGTGATCGTCATCTCCGCCGTGGGCGATGGACCGCAGTCGTTCACCAAGCGTTGCATGGGTGGCGTCCACGACGGCGAGAGGCGTCCTGCGTGACCTCGGCCGAGACCTCCGGCGAGACCTCGGCCGTACAAGAAAAAGCGCTCGCTCCAGCAAAGTCTGAATATGGGGCAAAGAGCTGGGAAACCGGTTGAAGCCGCTGGACAACGCGCTTGTGGAGGTCGCCATGAACCAGGAGACATCACGTTCGCCCGATCTTCCGCAGCCGTTGCGGGCTGTCGCCTCGGGTCTGAGGCACCTGCCGGGTGCGGAGCAGGTGGGCAAGGTGGCCGGAGACGCCCTGGACAGGATCGGCGAGGTGTCGCCGCGCGGCCGCCGGATGGCCGTCTACGCCGGTGCCGGAGTGCTCGGCGTGGCCGGGGTGGTGGAGTGGCCGGTGGCGCTGACCGGCGCGGCAGTCGCCTGGCTGACACAGCCGAAGCCCGGACAGCGATCCGACGGCGCGGCGAACGGCGGGGCACCGACCGACCAGACCGGAGAGCGCCGCTCCGGGGCCGGCGGCGAGGACAGGCCGGACGATCAGGACACCTCGTCCTACGGCCCCGGCGACAAACTCGCCTCGTCCCACTACCGGCACGACCGGCCGGAACACCACGTCCAAGAACAGCCCGCGAAGGTGGGCGACACCGCCACCGCCTCCGCGCTGAAGCAGGTCGCCGAGGCCACCGCGCACCACGACCCGCACGGGGAGGAGCCGGACCGGGAGCAGACCCGCCGGCAAGGACACGACAGCCGGCCCACCGGCTGAGTCGGGACACAGGAGATGCTCACACGTTTCGACGTCGCCCCCCTCGTCGGGGCCATGGCTGGGGCGGCGGCAGGCGCCGCCCGCAGCACCGCCCAGGGCGTGACGTCCGTCTACGACACCACGCGACGCGTCCGCAACGTCGCGCGCAACGCCCTGTCCGGCGGGCAGCAATGGCGGGCGGGCCGGCGCGTCCACATCGCCCTGCGGCGGCCCGACGGTGACATCGGCGGCCTCGCCCGCAAGGTCGCCGGGGAACTGCTCGACCACCCGGACGTGCTCGCGGCGTACTGGGACGAGGGACTGTCCCGCCTGGTGATCACGGTGGTCGAGGACGCCGTCACCGACCGCGTCAGCGAGCGGGCCGCGGCGCTCGCCGCCCGCCTCGGCCTGACCGAGGGCGCCGACCCGGTCGCCCAGGAGGCCGCCCACCCCGGCGACCCCGGCGAAGTGCGCGTCACCGCCGCGGCGATCCTGCTGGACGCCGCCGGCGCGGCCGGTGCCCTGGCCGGCCGGTCGCTGCGCCTGCCGCCCACCTCACGCATCGTCACCGCCACCGTCACGCTGCTGCGCGAGAACCCCCGCTTCCGGGCCCTGCTCCAGCAGCGGTTCGGCACCTCCGGCATGGAACTCGTCCTCACCGCCGTCAACGCCGCCGCACACGGCGTCGGCCAGACCCCGTTGGCGCTCGCGCTCGACGGTGTGCTGCGCAGCAGCCAGCTGACCGAAGCGGTGGCCAGGGCCGCGGCCTTCGAGGCCCTGCACGACGACATCTGCCAGGAACGGCGCACCAGCCTGCCCTGCCCTCCGGACACCCGGCCGCCGCTCAAGGTGACACCCGCCCAGGAGTACGCCTCCCACGCCAGTACCGGCAGCCTCGCCGGCGCCGCCGCCACCCTCCTCGTCACGCACTCCGCGAAGGAAGCGGCCGAAGCCGTCCTCGCCGGGTCCCCGAAGGCGGCCCGCTACGGACCGGCAGCCTTCGCCGCGACCCTCGGCACCTTCCTCGCCCAGGCCGGGATCCTCGTGCGCAGCGGGGACCGCCTGCGCCAGCTGGAGATCGCCGACTCCCTCGTCCTGCACGCCGACGCCTTGCGCAGCCGGCGGCAGGACGCCGAAGGAGACTCCGACGGGCTGCCCGACGACCCGGTCCATCCCTATGCCGAGGCCGTCCTCGACGCCGCCCGCCGGGCAGGACTGCACGTCGTGATCGCGGGCGGCTCCGACCTGAAGGACATCGTCCGGCTCGCCGACGAGGTCGCCCCGGGCGCGAAGCCGTTCGGAGACGTCGTACGGGCCCTCCAGGACGACGGGCACGTGGTGGTGACCGTCGCCCGCCTGGACGGGTCCGGCGACGGTCACGTGGCGGCCGGGCTGCCCGCCGGTGACGTGGCCATCGCGCTCACCGACGGCCGCGCGGCCGTCTCCTGGGGCGCCGACGCGCTGGCCACGGGCGGACTCGCCGACGTCTGGCGGCTGCTGACCGCGATCCCGGCGGCCCGGCGTGTCGGACGCCGCTCGCAGACCCTGGCCCGCGCGGGGGCGGCCCTCTCGGGGCTCCTGGTCGCGCGCGGCGGGCAGCCCCCGGGCCGCCGGCTCCTGTGGCCCCTCACCCGGCACGCCCCCGTCAACATCGCCGCCGCGAACGCCCTGCTCGCGGGCTGGCTCGAAGCCGTCCGGGTGGCCCGGGCCACCCCGCCCCCGCCCCGG
Organism: Streptomyces azureus; assembly: GCF_001270025.1. Lineage (NCBI taxonomy): Bacteria > Bacillati > Actinomycetota > Actinomycetes > Kitasatosporales > Streptomycetaceae > Streptomyces > Streptomyces azureus. The sequence goes on from NZ_DF968232.1 coordinate 59,037, forward strand.
CTGCACATCCCCTGGCACGCCCTGGAACCCGACGAGGCCCGCGCCCGGCTGGGGCGCACCCGTCGCGACGGCGAGCCCACCGGACTCGCCCTGCTCGCCGACCGCTCGCGCCAACAGACCGCTCGCCTGGGCCGCCACCCGGCCATGGCCCCCGTCCGCTGGACCTGGCAGGCGGCCGGTGCCGTACGCCGTGAACTCGACGATCCGCTGACCCCGGTCCTGGCCACGGGCGCCGTCGCCTCGGCGCTGCTCGGCTCGCTCGTCGACGCGCTGCTGGTCGTCGGCGCCATGGACCTCAACGCCGTGACGGGCGGACTCCAGCGGATGCGCGCCGAACAGGCACTGGCCCGGCTGGCCGCCCGGCAGCAGCCCAAGGCCCGCAAGCGGGACGGCCGCAGGCGCACCGTCACCGTCGACGCCGCCCGGCTGCGACCCGGCGACGAGATCACCCTCGGTGCCGGCGACGTCGTGCCCGCCGACGCCCGGCTGCTCGACGTCGACGGTCTCGAGGTCGACGAGTCGGCGCTCACCGGCGAGTCCCTGCCGGTCACCAAGGCCGTCGAGGCCACCCCCGGTCTGCCGGTGGCCCAGCGCAGTTGCATGGTGTTCGAGGGCACGACCGTCGTGGCCGGACGCGCCACCGCGCTCGTCGTGAACACCGGCGACCAGACCGAGGCGGGCCGCGCCGTCACGCTCGCCGCCCGCACCCCGCCGCCCGCCGGCGTCCAGGCCCGGCTCCAGGAACTGACCCGCAAGGCCCTGCCGGTGACCTTCACGGGCGGCGCCGCCGTGACCGGACTGTCCCTGCTGCGCGGCAGCCCCGTGCGGCGCGCCGTCAGCGGCGGTGTCGCGGTCGCGGTCGCCGCCGTACCGGAGGGACTCCCGCTCGTCGCGACGGTCGCGCAGATGGCGGCCGCCCGCCGGCTCTCCCGGCGCGGCGTCCTGGTCCGCACCCCGCGCACCCTGGAGGCGCTCGGGCGGGTCGACACCGTCTGCTTCGACAAGACCGGCACCCTCACCGAGAACAAACTGCGCCTGGTCCGCGTCGCCACCGCCGACGGCACCGTGCTGCCGGTGGACGCCGAGCAGGCCGAGCCGATCGTGCGCCTGGCCGCGCGTGCCTGCCCGCAGGAGGAGACCGGCCAGGGCCGCCGCGTCGCGCACGCCACCGACGAGGCCGTCCTCGACGTCGCCCCGCCCGACCAGGGCTGGACACCGACCGGCGAGCTGCCCTTCGAGACGCGGCGGGGCTACGCCGCGGCGGTCGGCCGTGACGGCGACCCGGACTTCGGTGAACTCCTCGTCGTCAAGGGCGCGCCGGAGACGATCCTGCCCGCCTGCCGGGACCTCCCCGACGGCACGACCGACACGGCCCACGAGCTGGCGGGACAGGGACTGCGCGTCCTCGCCGTCGCCCGGCGCCCCTGCCGGGCCCACGACGCCGACGCCGAACTCGACGCGCCGCTCGCGGACCTGGAGTTCAGCGGTTTCGTCGCCCTCGCCGACGTCCCGCGTGAAACCTCGCACGCCCTGCTCGCCTCACTGCGCCGCTCCGGCATCCTGCCCGTCATGCTCACCGGCGACCACCCGGAGACCGCCCGTGCCATCGCCCTGCAACTGGGCTGGCCGGAGGAGACCGAGGCGGTGACCGGCGACGAACTCGTCGCCATGGAACGCAGCGAACGCGTCCGGGTGCTGCGCGGTGCGGGCGTCATCGCCCGGGTCGCACCCGAGCAGAAGCTGCACGTCGTGGAGGCCCTGCAGCAGGCCGGGCGGGTCGTGGCGATGGCCGGTGACGGCGCGAACGACGCCGCCGCCATCCGCGCCGCCGACGTCGGAGTCGGCGTCGAGGCCCGCGGCTCCGCGGCCGCCCGCAACGCCGCCGACCTCGTGCTCACCTCCGGCGACCTGTCCGTCCTGGTGGACGCGGTCGACGAGGGCCGTGCCCTGTGGCGCAGCGTCGCCGACGCGGTGAGCATCCTCATCGGCGGCAACGCCGGCGAGGTCGGCTTCAGCGTCCTCGGCACCCTGCTGGCCGGCGCCTCGCCCCTGTCGACGCGCCAACTGCTGCTGGTCAACCTGCTCACCGACATGTTCCCGGCCATGGCGGTGGCGGTCACGCCGAGCGACGACCCCTCGACGGCGGAGCACGCCGAGACCGGCCCGATGGGTCTCGACGTCCTCGGCGCGCCGCTGCTGCGCTCCATACGGCGCCGCGGCGTCACCACCTGCCTCGGCGCGGTCACGGCGTACCTCATCGGCCGCCTCACCCCCGGCACCGAACGCCGCTCCACGACCATGGCCCTGTGCGGCGTGGTCGGCGCCCAGCTCGTGCAGACCCTCTCCGGCCGGCGCCACAGCCCGCTGGTGTGGGCGACCGCGCTCGGCTCGGCCGCCGTACTCGCCGCCCTCGTCCAGACACCCGGCATCAGCCAGTTCTTCGGCTGTACCCCGCTGGGTCCCGTGGGCTTGGCCGGCGTGGCCCTGGCCATCGCCCTCTCGGCCCTGGCCCCGCGTCTGGAACGACTCCAGGCGGTCCACACCCTCTATGACGCCGCGGCACGACTGGCCCTGCGCCTGAACGACCTGGGTCAGCAGGCCCGGGAGCGGCTTCAGAACGGGGTGGGCCAACCGGTGGGGGCGTAGCGGGCGAGGTCAGGGCGACGACAGAAGGCGGCCGCCACCACGTGCAGTGGTGGCGGCCGCCTTCTGTCCCGCAGGGTCAGACCTCGCCGCGCCAGGCCCCGGTCTCCGTCCCACGGGCCTCCATGAACTGCTTGAACCGCCGCAGATCACCGGAGACCTGCCGCTTGACGAACCCGAGCTTGTCGCCGGCTGTCTCGGCCACGCCACTGGGGTCGAAGTCCATCTGGAGCATGACCTTGGTCGTGTCGTCCTGGATGCGGTGGAACGTGACCACACCAGCCTGCCTGGCCTCGCCGTTCACGGTGGTCCAGGCGACGCGCTCGTCGGGGATCTGCTCGGTGATCTCCGCGTCGAACTCCCGCTCCTGGCCGCCGACCTTCGTCACCCAGTGCGTCAGGGTGTCGGTGCGCTGCTCGACGCGCTCGACGCCGTCCATGAACTGGGGAAAGTCCTCGAACTGCGTCCACTGGTTGTACGCGGTGTGCACCGGAACGCGGACCTCGATGGATTCCTCAACCTTTGACAAGGCGGTACCTCTCTTTCTCGTACGGTGAGCGAGGGACGGGTACCAGTTCTGGCGCCGGACACTCATGGTCGTCACGACTTGTAAGGTCGGGTGACGTGGCCACCTTGCTGATCGTCCATCACACGCCCTCGCCCAACTGCCAGGCGATGTTCGAAGCCGTCGTCTCCGGGGCGACGGACCCCGAGATCGAGGACGTCCGGGTCGTCCGCGTGCCCGCGCTGTCCGCCACCGCCTCCGACGTCCTCGCCGCCGATGGCTACCTGCTCGGCACCCCCGCGAACCTCGGCTACATGTCCGGAGCCCTCAAGCACTTCTTCGACCAGGTCTACTACCCGTGCCTGGACGCGACCCGCGGCCGGCCCTTCGGCTACTGGGTGCACGGCGGGAACGACGTCACCGGAGCCGTGCGGGGGATCGAGTCGATCACGACGGGCCTCGGCTGGCGCCGCGCCGCCGAGGCCGTGACCGTGACCGGCGAGCCCGGCAAGGGCGACGTCGAGAAGTGCTGGGAACTGGGCGCGACGGTCGCCGCCGGACTCATGGGCTGAACGGGTCAACTCCCTTCCATACGGCGCCGGTCCTCTTCGTCCCAGGTACGGGTGTCACGCGGCTGCGTGTACGGCTCGGCCTCGGGCGGATGACCACCGGCGATGGCCCGCTGCCGGACCGTCTCCGCGTCGAACTCCAAGCCCAGCAGGATCGCCAGATTGGTGATCCACAGCCACACCAGGAAGACGATGACGCCGGCCATCGTGCCGTAGGTCTTGTTGTACGAGGCGAAGTTGGCCACGTAGATCGCGAACCCGGCCGAGGCGGCCATCCAGATCAGCAGGGCCAGCACGCTGCCCGGTGTGATCCAGCGGAACCCCTTCACCTTGGCGTTCGGGGTCGCCCAGTACAGGATCGCGATCATGATCGTGACCAGCACCACCAGCGCGGGCCACTTCGCGATCGACCACACCGTCAGCGCGGTGTCCCCGATCCCGAGCGCGGTTCCGGCCTGCCGGGCCAGCCCGCCCGTGAACACCACGATCAGCGCGCTGATCACCGCCATCACCATCAGCACGATCGTCACCGCCAGCCGCATCGGCAGCAACTTCCACACCGGCCGGCCCTCGGGCATGTCGTAGACGGCGTTGGCGGAGCGGATGAACGCCCCCACGTAGCCGGAGGCCGACCACACCGCGAGGACGAGACCGGCGATCGCCATCAGCGAGCCGATACCGGCGTTGCCCTGCAACTGCTCGACAGCCCGGGTGATGATGTCGCGGGCCGCGCCGGGGGCGAACTGCTGGACGTTCTCGAGCACCCTGTCCGTGGTCGACCTGCCGGTGATGCCCAGCAGTGACACCAGCACCAGCAGTGCCGGGAAGAGCGCCAGCACCCCGTAGTACGTGAGCGCGGCCGCCCGGTCGGTCAGTTCGTCGTCCTTGAACTCTCGCAGGCTCCCCTTGAGCACCGCACCCCACGACTTCCGGGGGAGGTCACTCGGGCTGTCCGGAGCAGCCCGCTCCACTTCGGGCCCCGGGCCGGGCTCCTCGTCCGATCTCGGAGCGGGCCTCTCCGCGGCCGGGCGGGGCTCTTGCGCAGTCGGGGCGGGAGCCCGGGCAGGGGCGGAGTCCTGAGGCGGAGCCTCTTTCTCACGATGTTCTTTTCGTCCCGGAATATGCAGCTTCACCATGTGGCCCGGGTAACCCCGAACTGGGCAGTTAAGCCGTATTCGGTAGGTCGGCGTCAGCTGTCCATGGGGGAGTCACCCCGCAGGGCGAGGCCGCGCTGCTCCAGCGCCTCCGACAGCACACGCACCGCCTTGGGCCCCACCCCGTGCAGCGCGAGAAGTTCCGCCCGCGAGTGCTGTGCCACCTGCTCCAGCGTCATCACGCCGGCACCGCGCAGGGCCTGCGTGGCGGGCCTGCCGATACCGGCGGGCAGGTCGCCGCCGGGGCTGCCGGCCGCCGCCTGAGCCGCGGCGAGCCGCTTCGGGGCGCGACTGAACCAGGCCGCCCGGACCAGGGCGTTGAGGTCCTTGCCGTCGATGTCGGCGAGCGGCACGCGGAAACCGATCGGCGCGCCCGTGCGCACGAGAGGCTCACCGGCCGGATGTGCGGCCAAGGCGGCGTCGGTCTCCTCCTGCGGCGGACGCAACTGCACCCGGCCGTCCTTGGTCACCGAGACGAAGCCCCTGCCCCGCACGGAGAAGGCGACCATGCCGAAGTGCGTCCCCTCCTCCACCTCCGGGAGGGCGAGTGCGGCCTTGCCCAACTGGGTCACGGTGGTCATGGCCGGAGCTTCCCATAGCCACGCCACCGTTTCGGTGGCCTTGGGGGAGCTCCTCGAAGTGGGTTGAGGGAGCGCTCCCATAGGGGGCACGATGCCGCCATGACCAAGCTCCCCGGCATCCGCCCGTACCGCCCCGAGGACCGTCCGGCCCTCGACGACATCTGCGTCCGCACCGCGCACAACGGCCAGGACAGCCGCCCCCACTACACGGACCCGGGCATCTTCCCGGCCACCTTCGCGGCTCCGTACGTCCATCTGGAGCCTGACCTGGCCTTCGTGCTGGACGACGGGCGCGGGCAGGCGGTCGGCTACATCCTCGGCACGGCGGACACCCCGCGCTTCGCCGAGGCCTTCCGCGCCACCTGGCTGCCGCTGGTCGCCGGCCGCTACCCGAAGCCGCCGGAGCCGCCCCGCACTCCGGACGAGGCGATGGCGGGACTGCTGCACAACCCTGAGCGGATGGTGCTGCCCGAACTCGCGGCCTACCCCGCCCACCTGCACATCGACCTGCTGCCCGAGTGGCAGGGGCGCGGCCACGGCCGCAGCCTGATGCGGACGTTCCTGGCCACCCTCCAGGACAGGGGAGTGCCGGCCGTCCATCTGGCCATGGCGACCGCCAACACCCGGGCCAGGGCCTTCTACGACCGCATGGGCTTCCATGAACTCGACGTCCCCGAGCCCGGCTCGGCCACCTACCTCGGCCGCACCACGAAGGAACTCGACCGGCTCTAACGGCTGGTCTCACATGATCCGGTTCAACGGGCGCGGCCGAGACCAGAACCGTGCGCAACGCCGCGCTGGGCGATGACGGGCTTGATCCCGCGCTTCCGCAGCAGGCGGCGGTACTCGTCACAGTCGTAACCCCGGTTCGGCGAACAGCCGCTTCGGTCGGCGTGGGCGTTCACGTAACCCACGGATTCGGGGCATCGCGTCCGGGAGGGGGATGAGCCGTGTGACGTTGCGCGCAGATTCCCCCCGGGCGCCGGACTCTGTCGGCTGGGAAGGGTCCTTCGACCTCCCCAGGCTGCATGGCCCCTCCCCAGCCGGCTCCGGACGTCTGCTCGCCCGCCCCGGTCTCATGCGGCATCGGTTCGTGTCCGGTTCACCGCCGCCGTCACCGCGTCGGCCAGCGCGCGCAGCTTGACGGTGCTGTTCTGGGAAACCTGCACCAAGATCTCCCACGCCTCGTCGGATGTGCAGCCGAAGCCGGCCATCAGAGCACCCCTGGCCATGTCGATCATCGGCCGGTTGTCGATCGCCTGCTTGAGCTGCTCGTTCTCCGGCTCAAGCCGTTCGACGCGCTCAGGCGCCGCCCTGTCCGGTACGCCGCCGGCGCCTGGTGGTTCGTCGCACCCTGCCCAGAGGGCGGGCGCGCTTCGAGCACGCCGGAAGCCACTGTGCGGGGGAGGTCGCATACGGGGCGCCTGCCCCTCTCGTCCGCCGGCACACTCCCGCGACGGGCAGGCCTCCGCGCGGGAGGCGGCGCGGGAAAACGGCCAGGTACGGCGAAAGCCGTCACAGCCGCCGGCCGGTGACGTCCCCGCCGGGATCGTCGGCCAGCGCGATGGCCGTGGTGATCCGTTTGCCCACGGGTTCGCGGTGGACTGTGAAACTCTGGCCGACCGCCATGACGATCTCCAGCCCGTGCTGGCCGATCCGCATCGGGTCGGGCGCGAGGATCGCAGGCGGCGTCGGATTGCTGTCCCACACGGTCACCTTCACTGCGCCGCCGTCGACTTCCAGCGTCAGCAAACACGGGCCGGGTGCGTACTTGCGGGCGTTGGTCACCAGCTCGCTGACCACGAGCTGCACCATGCCCATCGCGCGCCCGGACACCGGCAGCCCGTGTACGGCCTGGACGTCGGTGAGGAAACTGCGGGCCAGATCGCGGGCGACGGCGATGTCCTCGCTGCCCTCGAACGCCCCTGACACCGATACGAGGTCCTCCACCTGAGACTGCCCGCCCTCACCGCCTGCCGTCTGCTCCATGCCGGCCCACCCTGCTCCCCCGTGTCCGAACGGGCTGCGACCCGTCTACCCCCGAATCTTCACATCAGGCGTCCGGGCCTCAGTCAGAGGGTGACGTCTCCGGGGGTGCTTGTTTGTCCCCGGCGCGCGGGCTGAGGCATGTGTCACAGCCGTGCTGTGCCTGTCGCGTCGGCGGGAAAGCGAGCTGGGAACCCAAAAGGAGGCTGACGTGGCACGCGATCGGATCGGACTGGCTGAGGTGCTGGCAGCGGCGGAGGGCGCCGCACCTGTGGCCTCTCTCGATATCGTGGCGCGCAACTTGCGCGACCGGTTCGGCGCGCGGTACGTGTCGTTCCTCTTCGTCGACGTCGTCGGCCAGCGCCTGCTGCGGGTCAGCGAGCAGGCGGCTACGCAACAGGAGCGCCGCGCCGAACAGGTCCCCTTCGACGACAGCATCTACGACGAGGTCCTGCGCACCCAGAAGCTGGTGCAGACACCGGAGAGCGAGCAGGGGCAGCGGGTGCTCGCCCCCGTCACCAACCGCGGCGACGCCGTCGGTGTGCTGGAGCTGTTCCTTCCCCAGGTCACACGGGATGTCCTGGAGCAGGTAGAAGAGGTCGCGCACGCGCTGGCGTACATCATCGTCACCGACCGCCGGTTCACCGACCTCTACCACTGGGGCAATCGCACCACCTCGGTCAGCCTGGCCGCGGAGATCCAGCGCCAGCTGCTGCCCTCGGCCCCTTCGTGCGAGGCCGCCGAGTTCGTCCTCGCCGGCGCCCTGGTCCCGGCCTCCGACATCGCCGGTGACACCTACGACTACTCCCTCGACCACGACACCCTGCACTTGTCCATCACCGACGCGATGGGCCACGACGTCGACGCCGCGCTCATGGCCACCCTCCTGGTCAACGCCTCCCGCGGCGCCCGCCGCGCCGGGAAAGACCTCGCCGAACAGGCCCGCCAGACCCACCAAGCCCTCGTCGACCACGGCAGACGGACCTTCGCCACCGGCCAGCTGCTGCGCATCGCCCTGGACGGGACCAGCGCCCAGCTCGTCAACGCAGGCCACCCCTGGCCCCTACGGCTGCGCGACGGCACGGTAACCGAACTGCGCCTGGCCGTGAACCTGCCCTTCGGCGTCGCCGCACACGAGGGCCCCTACAAGGTGCAGGACCTTGACCTGCGCCCCGGTGACCGCCTCCTGCTCTACACCGACGGCATGCAAGAACGCCAAGCGCAAGAAGTCGACCTCCCCGGCCTCATCCGTGACACCGCCGCCGAACACCCGCGCGAGGTCGCGCGCAAACTGGCCACCACAGTGACCGACGCCTGCAACGGCCACCCGGCAGACGACGCCACCGTCCTGTGCCTGGACTGGCACGGCCCCCGTTCCGCAGACCGCCGCACGAATGCCGGGACCGACACCTGACCTATCCGCGCAGACGTCGCGGGTCCCGCGGTAAAGGCCGTCACCCCGGACCCGCTGTGGAGCGTCGAACGAATCGAACGCGCCAGGGGGAGCGGAAGTGGCGCAATCGAACGTTGCCCACCCGCGTCACCGGGCGCAGCCTGTGCCTTGCGGGAGCGCTCCCACGCGCTGCCGCACTCCCCACGAAAGACACCGGAAGCACGACAACCCCCACATCCGAAAGAAGGAGATCATGGATTGTCATGGTCATGTCCTAAGGAGTCATGCCCTCAGGGTCCGGTCGCGGCTGACGCTCGCCCTGAGCGTCCTGGTCGCCGCGCTGCTCAGCCTCATCCCCTGGAGCGGCACCGCCGTCGCGCACGGCTCGGTCGTCGACCCGGCATCCCGCAACTACGGCTGCTGGCTGCGCTGGGGGAGCGACTTCCAGAACCCCGCGATGGCGCAGCAGGACCCCATGTGCTGGCAGGCGTGGCAGGACAACCCCAACGCCATGTGGAACTGGAACGGCCTGTACCGCAACGGCTCCGGCGGCAACTTCCAGGCCGTGGTCCCCGACGGCCAGCTGTGCAGCGGCGGACGCACCGAGGGCGGCCGCTACAACTCCCTGGACACGGTGGGCGCCTGGAAGACGACCGACATCACGGGCAACTTCACCGTGAAGCTGTACGACCAGGCCAGCCACGGCGCCGACTACTTCCTGGTATACGTCACGCGGCAGGGCTTCGACCCCACCACCCAGCCGCTGACGTGGAACGACCTCCGTCTCGTCGCGCGCACCGGCAAGTACGCGCCCAGCCAGAACTACGAGATCCCCGTGAGCACTTCGGGCCTGAGCGGCCGGCACGTCGTCTACACGATCTGGCAGGCGTCGCACATGGACCAGACCTACTTCCTCTGCAGTGATGTGAACTTCCGCTGACCTGCGCCGCCCCGCCGGACCGGGTGTCCGGCGGGGCCCGGTTGTTTCGCGGCTTCATGAGAGTTCTCCGAAAGTTTTCGAAACGCTTGAGCACGCCGGTGCTCCCGCACGTATGGGGCGAGGGGATTTTCATGCCCGGTACGCCACAAGCGCAGGAGAGCACCCTTGGGACGCAACACGCGAAGACGCCCTGCCGGCCCACGACGCGCGACCTTCGCCGCATTCGCACTGATCCTGGGCGGAGGCGGCCTGATGGCCGCGAACGTCTACGCCTCCGCGACCGACGGCGGTTCGGGCGGTGACCCCGCCCAGACGCGGTCCGGTACGGGGGTTCGGACCGCGGGCGCCACGGTCGACTGCCCGGACGTCGGCAGCAAGCTGACCTCGGTTCCCGGGCAGGCGCGGGGGGAGGTGGACAAGGAACTCGCCCTCCTCGACGAGCAGATCGCCAAGGCCTACCAGCGGCTGAGTGAATCCGCACAGCAGGTGCAGCAGGACTCCGGCTTCGCTGACAACGCGATCATGAACCCGCTGAAGGACAAGCGGGCCGCGACCCTGGAGCGCATCGCCATCGCCATCGACCGCGTGGGGGACCGCCCCGACGGGCTCGAGGCCCTCGCCGCCTGCACCGTACGGGATTCCGGCAACCAGGCCCCCGCACAGGGCGAAGGCCAGGGCGGCGACGGCGGCCAGCAGCCCGGCCAGGAGCAGGGGCAGGACGGCCAGGGCCAGGGCGCCAACGGCGGACAGGCGGGCAACGGCCCCGTCGCCGCCGACTTCGCGCCCATCACCAGCGTCCAGCCCGAGGCCGGCAGCCCCCGCCAGGGGACGAAAGCCTCCCGGGGCTCCTTCACCACCGACTGCGGCGTGAACGAGAACGGCCTGTTCAACTCCGACAACATCATCGCCGCTCCCGGCGTCACCAACGGCGCGCACCACTTCCACGACTACATCGGAAACCAGGCCAACAACGCCTTCGCCAGCGACCAGGACCTCGCGAACGCCGAGACCAGCTGCGTCGACCAGGGCGACAAGTCCTCCTACTACTGGCCCGTGCTGCGCCTGCAGAACGGCACCCAGGAGCAGGACGCCAACTCGCCCGGCGGCGGCATCGAGGGCAACGCCGGCGAGATCGTCACGCCGAAGCAGGTCACGCTGACCTTCGTGGGGAACCCGCGCGGCAAGGTCACCGCCATGCCGCGGCTGCTGCGCATCATCACCGGCGACGCCAAGTCGTTCGTCAACGGCCCGGCCAACGCCAACGCCTCCTGGAGCTGCACGGGCTTCGAGGACCGGCAGCTGAAGGACAAGTACCCGCTGTGCCCGCAGGGCAGCGACGTGGTGCGCACGTTCGAGTTCCAGAGCTGCTGGGACGGCCGCAACATCGACAGTGCCAACCACCGCACCCACGTGGCCTTCGCGGACGCCGCCGGCAACTGCCCGTCCGGCTTCCGGCCCATACCGCAACTGGTCCAGCGCATCGTCTACGACGTCGACGCGCCGAGCCTGGAGGACGGCGGCCGTACGACACCGCTGTTCGCCGTGGACTCCTTCCCGGAGCAGCTGCACAAGCCGGTCACGGACCACGGCGACTTCATCAACGTCTTCGACGAGGACCTGATGCGGGAGATGGCCGACTGCATCAACGACGGCCGCGAGTGCGGCGCCGGAGCAGGCGCCGAGCCGGGCGACAAGCCGGAAGAGGAGCCGCAGGAGCAGCCGACGAAGACCCCCGAGCAGCCGACGAAGGCCCCCGAGGCCCCGCAGGAGCAGCCCACGCGCACCCCGGACGCCCCACAGGACGGCAACGCCGGCGGAAAGCCCGGCGACACGGGTGACGGCGACGGCGGGAAGGGCGACGGCAGCGGCGGGAAGGACCAGGTCGCCAAGCCGCCGGCGACGAACGAGCCGGCCCCCGAGCCGGAGCAGCCGGAGCAGGGCGGTTCGCCCACGGCCGCGCCGCGCACCGACGAACCGGAGGTGCTCGCCACCCCCACGCCCGAACGGGGCGCCGCGAACACCGGTGACGAGGGCGGCACGAAGGACGACGCAGGCGAGGACGCGGGGGACGGCCTCGGCCAGTCCCAGGCCGTCGGAACGGCGACCAGCGCCGCTCCCACCCCGTCGCTCCCGTCCCGGACCGAGCCCCAGGCGGTCGGCAGCGGCGGCCTCGCCGACACCGGCGCCCAGCTCTGGCCGGCCGCGGCAGGCGCCGTTCTGGTCATCGCGGGCTTCGTCGTCCTCCGCCGCGTCAGGCGAGGCTGAGACGACGGCACCGGCCCGACCGGCGAACGGCGGCAGGATCCCGACCGGATCCTGCCGCCGTTCCTCGCCCCCGGTCATCCGCGACCCTTCGACAGCCGCCGAACAGCCCATCCTCTAGCGTGATCCCATGAACCTCATCAGGAACGCCGGACGCGGTGGTGCTGTCGGCGGTGCGGCACTGTGACGCCGGGCGAGATGGCGGCCGTGTTCGCGGCCGGTACGGGCGCGGGCGCCGTCAACGCCGTCGTCGGCTCGGGAACGCTGATCACCTTCCCGGTACTGCTCGCCACCGGCCTGCCCCCGGTCACCGCCACGGTGTCCAACGGGCTCGGCCTGGTCCCCGGCTCCATCAGCGCGGCCATCGGCTACCGCGAGGAACTCCGCGGGCAGCGGCGCCGCGTCCTGCTGATGGGCATCGGCGCCGTACTGGGCGGCCTCGCGGGTGCCGTCCTGCTGCTGACCCTGCCCGAATCGGCCTTCGAGCGGATCGTGCCGGTCCTCGTGAGCCTCGCCCTCGTCCTGGTCGCCTGCCAGCCGCTGATCGCCAAGAGGGTGCGCCGCCGTCGCCCGGCAGGCGGTCCCGTCCGTCGTGACGGTGGCCCGCTGCTGTTCACCGGCCTGACGCTCGCCAGCGTCTACGGCGGCTACTTCTCCGCCGCGCAGGGCATCATCTACGTCTCCCTGATGGGCATGCTGCTCGACGACACGCTCCAGCGGCTCAACGCCGTCAAGAACGTACTGGCCGCCGTCGTCAACACCGTCGCCGCCGTGCTCTTCGTCTTCTTCGCGGAGTTCGACTGGACGGCCGTCCTGCTCATCGCCGCGGGATCCGCGCTGGGCGGCCTGATCGGAGCCAGGACGGGCCGCCGCTTCAGCCCCGCCGTCCTGCGCACCTTGATCGTGTCGGTCGGCACCGTCGCCCTGGTCCACCTGGTGCTCCACTGACGCGCACTGCCGCCGTACGCGGGCCGTCCGCGGTTCGCCCCTCGTGCCCCCCGGCCGCGTCAGCGCCCCGGACCCCACGGCGACGCCGAGGCCGACCAGCGCGCTGCCCGCCGCCTGCGCGAGACCGTAGGAGCCCGTGCCGACGAGCGGTGCGGTGCAGGCCGCCGCGACCGGGATGAGACCGGAGAAGAGGGTGGCGCGTTCCGCGCCGATCCGCTGCATGCCCATGTACCAGCACACGAAGCCGACCACCGTGACCACCACCGCCTGCCACAGCAGCGCGGAGGCCTCGACGGCGTCCGGACGCCGCAGCCACCCGGCGCCGTCGGCGAGCAGCCCGGCCGCCGCCGACTCCAGCGCGGCGACCGCGCACACCGTGGCGGACAGCAGCCGGGGGCCGAGGGGCCGCAGTACGGGTACGGCGAGCACGGCGAATCCGACCTCCCCCGCCAGGGCGCACACGGAGAAGGCGATGCCCGCGGCGTCGGTGCGCCCCCAGCCCTGGACGGTGCAGGCACCGATGGCGACGAGCAACGCCCCGTACAGCACGGCCCGTTGGGGCCGGCGCCCGTCCAGGAGGGGCACGAGCACGGCGACCACCACCGGCGCACAGCCCACGAACACGCCCGGAACCGCCGGCTCCGCCGTGCGTTCCGCGGCGATGACGGCCAGGTTGAAACCGACCATGCCGACCGCGGCGAGCAGTACGAGCCGGACCCACTGACGGGGTGTCAGCGCCCGCAGCCGGGCGGCCGCGCCCTTCCCGGCCAGCGGCACGAGCAGCAGACAGGCCAGCCCGTAGCGCAGGAACTGGCCGCCCGCGTACGGGTAGTCGCCCAGGACGCTGTTGGCCGTGAAGGACGCTCCGACGAGGACGCAGGCGAGCGCGGCGAGAAGAGCTCCGCGCGTGGTGGTGGCGTTCATACGAGCGACGCTAGGAGGCCGGACGGCCCGGGAAGGAGTCCACTTCTGTGCCTGCTTGCTGGACCAATCCCTGCCCGTGCCACGGCGGGTCAGCCGATGTGGTGGCTGTCGCCGTAGACCTTCCGGTGCAGCGGCGGGTCGAGGTCGAGGTTGCGCTCGCGCAGGAAGACACGCTGCGCCGTGTCGACCCTGCTGGTGTCGCTGTGTGCCTCCTCCTGCTTCATGGCCCACACGCGTGCGTCCAGGAAGGCGTCGAGGTACGTCACCTCGTCGCCGCCCCACGCCGGTGGGTTCGCCGTGCGCAGCGCCCGCTTGCGGATGTCGCGGAAGCTCAGGGGGTCGTTGCCGTCGCCGTGCATGACGATGGCGGCGCAGTACGCGAACTGGCCCAGCACCAGCAGCCCGTCCGCCTTCCCCTGCCGGACCGCCGGGCCGAAGTACACCCGGTCGCGCTCGTGGTCCTGTGCCCGCCGGAACTCGCTGTCGCGGGCCGCCCTGCGCCACTCGCCGGGGAAGCCGGGGTCGAGGCCGTCGTGCGAGTCGGTGCCGTCGACCCGGCGCAGCGCCGGCAGATACTTCGCCAGGACGTTGCCGGGCTTGCGGTCCGTGTAGAGCTCGACGAGGTCGAGCATGTCGCCGGTGCGGAGCAGAAGCCGATGATGCCGGCGGTGTAGCCGCGGCCGTCGCGGATGTCCTCGACGTACTGGTACTGCGCCTTCCAGTCGAGCGAGGAGTTCTCCGCGCTCGACACGAGCTGCATGGCGATCTCCTTCTTCGCCGGGTCGTCGAGGCCGACCGCACGGAAGGACGCCGTGGCGTGCGGCGGCTTCAGGAACGGGGCGGCGGCGAGGGCGGCTCCGAACAGCGCCAGAACGGTGCGGCGCGCTGCCGGGGCCGACGGGTGTCTCACGGTGCCTCCAAGCAGGGTGGGGGCTAGGAAGAGCCGACCGTGAGAACTGATAGGAAAGTTTACTATCACGGCCCGCCGCAAGGGAAACAGCCGAACGCGAAGTTCGCAGGGTCGAACAAGCGACCCCCGGGGAACCATTTGCCCGGCTCGTACGTCAACTCTTTACCCAGGGAGGCCGATCGGTCCGAGAGACCAACCGGAGAGGGGAATCGCCGTGGACGACGCGATGTCGAAGCGGAGCAGCGAGGCGGAGGCCGCGGCAGCACGCCAGACCCGCTTCGGGACGCTGCCGGAGCCGGTGCGACTGGAGGACATGGTCGAGGAGCGCGCCGCCGGCACGCCCGACCCCGCGCGCACCGCGTACAACCAGGACGAGTGGCTCGTGCGCTACTGCTTGTGAGACGACGCGGACGCTACGAGCGGCTCCGCGCGCCTAGGCCGCGCAGCCACCGCACGATGTCGTCGGCGTCCCGGGCGTGTCGAGCGGGGGCCGGTCGTAGCCGCACCAGTCGATGTCGGCGCCGTGCCGGTGGAGATACTGCGCCGTGGACAGGTGGCCGCCGTGGCAGGCGCCTCAGAAGGCGCTGGTGATCTCGTCGGCCGTGGGTGGCTCACCGGCCTCGACGTGCGCTTGGACCCGGTCCGGCAGGCCGAGAGTGGCGGCGTCCTGGGGGCGGTGCGGGCGCCGTGCTCGACGAGCCGGTGCGCGGCACTCCACTGTCCGAAGGCGCGGGCGTCGGCGAGCGGGGCGCCGCCGGCGATCACCGCACCTGAGGCCTCGACGTCGACCCCGGCCCGCTGCTGGGCATCCAGACCGGCGCCCATCACCCGGTCACCACCACGCCCCTGCTCCCCGGCACCACCCTCGCCCTGTACACCGACGGCTTCGTCGAGCTCCCCGGCACCGACGCGCCCCGGACCACCTTTGACCTGGCCGGCCACCTGGACACCGGCGACGGCCACGACCTGGAACGGCTCATCGGCAGGCTCGTCCACCACACGACCCCCACCGGACAGCACGCCGACGACATCACGGTGCTCCTCCTGCGCACCTCCCGGCCCGACGGCGGCCCGGCGTGAGGCCGCCGCCCCGGCCGCTCCGGTCAGGCCTGGCCGGAGGTGTCGACGCGGACGCGCCGGGCGACGTCGCGCAGCTTGATGTTGTGGTGCTGGGAGATGCGCCGCAGCACGTCGAAGGCCTCGTCCTCGCTCATCCGGTGGCGTTCCATGAGGATCCCCATGGCCTCCCCGATGGCATGCCGGGTCTCCAGGGCGTGCTCCAGCTGGTCGACGGTGCGGGCGGTGGCCAGCGCGACGGCGGCATGGGAGGCGAGCAGCCAGCCCGCGGCCTCGATGTCCTTGCCGAAGGCCCCCGGCCGGCGCGAGTAGAGATTGAGCGCGCCGAAGTCCTCCTGGCCGGTGTAGAGCAGCACACCGGTCATGCTGCCGATCCCGAGGTCGCGGGCCGCTTGGGAGAACCGCGGCCAGGACGGCTGCGGCTTCGTCATGTCGGCGATGCGGAACAGCCGCTCGCCGTCCACGCGCCGGGCCGCGTCGAAGCACGGTCCCTCGCCCA
The DNA here is from genome assembly GCF_001270025.1 of Streptomyces azureus. Lineage (NCBI taxonomy): Bacteria > Bacillati > Actinomycetota > Actinomycetes > Kitasatosporales > Streptomycetaceae > Streptomyces > Streptomyces azureus. Next base: position 75,428 of record NZ_DF968232.1, read on the forward strand.
GCTCGCCCTGCAACCGGTCGGACTCCTCGACCATGTCACCGCACACGGAGAGCGTCACCGCCCGGCCCTTGGACACCGCCAGGATCCCGGCCGCGTCACAGCCCTCGACCAGCTTCACAGCGGCTGCCGCGATCTCGTCCAGCGTCGCCTGTACCGAATCCTGCGCCACCAGATCCCGGGCGAGCATCGCCATCTGTTCGGCGTACTGCTGCCACTCCACCGCCACCACCGCCTCGCTCACCGGTCCCGCCCACCGTACCCCGCGCCAAGCTGTCCACGCCGATCGCGGGAGACCGGGGACCTGCGAGAAACCGGGGCCGCGCGTGGACACCCGGCAGTCCGCTCGCTCAGCGATACGCCGTCAGCAGCAGTGCCACGTCGTCGGGCCGCTCCCGGGCGCGGCGCGCCGTCCGCACCAGCCGGTCGGCGAGGTGATCCACCGAGTCCGCCGGAGTATCGGCAAGGCAGCGGCGGACCTCCTCGATGCCGGCCTCGATGTCGCTGCCGGGCTGCTCCACGAGCCCGTCGGTGTACAGGGCGAGGACGCTGCCGGGAGACAGCGTGAGCGCCGTGACGGGATAAACCGCGTCGGGCTGCACGCCCAGCATGACGCCGCCCGCGAGATCCAGCGTCTCGGCGTGCCCGTCGGGGTGGCGCAGCAGCGGCGGGGGGTGCCCGGCCCGTACGGCGAACGCCCGCCCCGTGCGCGGGTCCAGCTCGATGTAGCAGCAGGTGGCGCAGACGTCCGCCTCCAGCTCGGCCAGGTGCCGGTTGGTGTGCGTGATGACCTCCTGCGGCGGCCGCTCGCTCGCCGCAAAGGCGTGCACGGCACTGCGCAGCTGACCCATCACCGCGGCGGCGCCCACACTGTGGCCCTCGACGTCCCCGATCACCAGGGCCACCCCACGCCCCGTGGTGATCACGTCGTACCAGTCGCCGCCGATGGCCATGCCCTGCGTGCCGGGCAGGTAGCGCCCGGTGGTGCGCAGCCCCTCGACGGCGGGCAGCCGGTGCGGCAGCAGCCCCTCCTGAAGACCGCGGGCGACGGCGGACTCGGCGTCGTAGAGCCGGGCCCGCTCCAGCGCCTGCGCGGCCAGGCCGCTCAGCGCAGTGAGCGCGGAACGCTCGTCGGCGGTGAACCGGTGCGGGGTGTCCCAGCCGAGGATGCACGAGCCGACGGGATGCCCGGAGGCGATCAGCGGCAGGAACGACCAGGCGCTCATGCGGTCCAGGGTGATGCCCGGGTAGGCGAGGGAGAGGTCCTCGGGCGACTCGAAGAAGAGCGGCAGGCGCGTGGTCAGCGCGTGCACCCCGGGCAGCTGCGTGTCGAGGGTGACGCCCTCGAACGGCGCGAGGAAGCCCTCCGGGTAGCCCGACTCCCACAGCAGGTACATCCGGCCCTCGCGGACCGTGTACAGGGCGAGCTCCCGGACGCCGAACGCGGGCAGCAGCTGCTCGGACACGGCCCGGCAGACGTCCTCGACGGTGACCGCCTGGGTGAGCACGCTCGCCATCTGCACCACGTGGTAGAGCGCCCCGGCACGCGCCGCGGCGACCGGCCCGGGCGGCGGCGCCACGGCCGCTGCCTCCGGCACGTAACCGGCGGCGGACCCCGCCTCGCGCGCCGCCTCGGACCCGGTGGGCGGGCCGGCCGGATGGATCCGGCCCGTCAGTCCGTGCACGTCCGGGTAGAGCACGAAACTCAGCCAGTTCCCGGCGGGATGCCGTACGAGGAAGGACACCTGCTCCTGCGACAGCATCGCCGCCCGGTAGCGGTCCTCGTACGCGGGATCCCGGAGCCAGGTGATCACCTCCCACGGATAGCGGCCCAGGAGTGCCTCCCGGACGCCGCCCAGGAGTTCCTCGCAGCGGCGGTTGGCGTACGTCAGGCGACCGTCCTGGTCCAGCGAGAAGAGACCGTCGGGCAGCCGCTCGGCGGCCTCGGCCGCGGTGAGCCCGCTGCCCGCGTCGACGAGGGCCCCCACCAGGATCCGGTCGGAACCCGTGCCGCCGCGCACGAGATGCCCCCACAGCTCGACGGGCCGGTAGCCGGCCTCCTCGTCGCCCGCGGAGTCGTCCCGCACCCGGAAGTGCCGGCATCTGACCCGGCCGAGCGTGAGTGCGTCGTGCCGGCTGGTCCGCAGTTCATGCAGGTCGTCGGGGCTGACTCGGGCCTCGATGTCCGCCATCGTGCCGCCGAAGTCCGCCCGGCCGATGCCGAGGAGAGCGAGGGCCTCGTCGTCCGCCGTGCACCGGTCGGTGTCCAGGTCCCAGTCGATGAGCCCGACCCGGACGGGGTGGACGGCGGGCGTGGGCAGCCGCACGCTGACCGGTTCACCGTCGTACTCGATCCGGTACGCGGCGGAGTCCGGGCCCGGCCGGCCGGCGGCGAGGCGGGTGAGACGCTCCTCCATGGCCTGCCCGGCGGGGCGCAGCGCCGGCGCCACCGCGTCGGCGTCCAGCGGCGACCGGGCGGCCGAACGCAGCACGACCAGGACACCCACGGCCTCCCCGCCGGCCTGGACGGGCCGGTAGGCCGAGCCGAAGGAGTACGGCAGCCCGGCGGTGAAGTGCGGGAAGCGCACCATGGTGGCGCGCTCGTCCGGCAGCCACAGGGTCTCGCCCCGCCGGTAGGCCTCCGCCATGGGCAGCGCACCGCCCACCGGCACCCGCCACCAGGTCCTGAGCAGTGACCGGGGCACCCCGGTCACCAGCGCGAGCACGAGCGAACGCCGGTCGCGGGAACGCAGGTAGACCAGCCCGCCGTAGCCTCCGAGGTCCCGTACGGCCTCGGTCAGCGGAACGGTCAGGGCATCCTCGATCCGGCCGGTGTCCCCGGTCCGGACCCGGCCGTCACCACCGCCCCGCCTCCGGCCCTCGGGTGACCGCGACCCGTCCGGTACGGCGGCTGACTCATCCATCTCGCGTCCTCCCGGTACGGACGCACCGGACCCCATCGCTCTCCACCAGGATGTGCCATCACCGGCGGTCCGGCGCGGTGGGGTGCAACCTTTCGGACCCGTCGGCCGTCTCACCCCATATCAGCAACATGTGAGCCTTGGGGGCGGTAATGGTACGAATCAGAACAGCATGCGCGACTCTCGCGTTCGTGGGCGCCACGGTGGGCGTGGCGGCGGTGCCGGCCGGTGCCGCACCCGTCGCCGCCCAGGCCGCCACCCAGGCCACGGCCTGTCCGACCGGCTGGGGGAGCCTCCCCAAGACCGACACCAGCGCCACGCTCGCGTCGGTGAAGGACATCCGGACCGGCCGTCACGCCTGCTTCGACCGGATGGTCATCGACGTGCCCGGCGCGGGCGGCGACGTCGGCTACTCCGTCCGCTACGTCGACCAGCTCCACCAGGACGGATCGGGCCGGCACATACCCGTGGCCGGCGGAGCGGTTCTCGAGGTACGGGTGGCCGCGCCCGCCTACGACCCGGAGACCGGCGCCGCCACGTATCCCGGCCGGGTGGCGCGCCCGCTGCCGGGCGTGGACCTCACCGGTTACCGCACCTTCCGGGACACCCGGTTCGCCGGCAGCTTCGAGGGCGAGACCCAGATCGGGCTCGGCGTCCGCGCCCGGCTGCCCTTCCGGGTGTTGCAGTTCGACGGCCGCGTCATCGTGGACGTCGCCCACAGCTGGACCGCCACGAGGTGATCGCGGTGCGCCCGGTTCTCCGGAGCCGGGCGCCCGGGCGGGCCGGCCTCAGTGACCGCGCAGCCGCCCCACCTCCTCCAGTGCCCGCGCCGCCGCGCCGGCCAGGCGGGGCCGGTTGCGGACGAAGCGACGGGCGGCCCGCGCGGGCTCCCGGCCCAGCCAGTGGACGGCCCCGCCGGGCACCGGCCGTACCACCACCCCCTCGTACACCCGCAGGTCACGGGTTTTGAGCGACTCCTTGTAGCGGGCCGGACCGCTCCCCAGGTCGACCGTCTCGACGCCGTCGGCCGCCGCTGCCTCCAGCATCCTCAGCTGGAGCACGAGGCCGGGGGAGTACTTGGCGTAGTCGCGGTCGTACGCCGGGAACCACCAGGACAGCACCGTGCGCGAGCGCAGACCGAAGTGCGCGGCCACCGGCCGGTCCGCCGCGTACAGCACGGACAGCACGCCACGGCACTCCGGTTCCTCGCTCTCCCCGAGTAACCGCACCAGCCGGGTGATCCACTCCTGCGCGAACCGGTCGCGCCGGCCGGTCCGCCGGTACTGTGCCGACTTCCATTCCATCAGCGCCCGCAAGGCGCCCAGGTCCCGGGCGTCGTACGTGAACCGCACCTCGCCGACCTGCCGGGCCAGCCTGCGTTCCTTGGCCAGGATCTGTCTGAGGAAGCTCGGCGATTTCGCGCGCAGCCGCTCCGTGTACCGCTCGAACCCCTCGCCGATGTCGACGACCGGGGACGCGAGCTCCTCGACCGCGTGCGGCACGAAGACCCCCTGGCCGGCTTCGAGGTTGTCGAACTCCCAGGACGACAGCGCGCAGGACCGCAGTAACCGGCGGGCGTCGATCCGGATCCCGGGGCGTAACACGGCCCCCTGACTGTCGGACACCCCGAGCCCGATGGCCCGGCCCTGCCCCAACGGTCCCCTCTCGTACGGGAAGAACCCGACCGGGGAGCCGTCGTCCTGGAGCACCGCCACTCTGGCCGCGGGCCTGACCTGTCCCACCGCCGTGGTGAACGCCGGGTCGAGAAAGGGGTTCGCCGCGGCTCCGGACTCCGTCCGTATCTCCCGCCACATCTTCTGGTCGGTCGGGCTCAGTTCGTCCGGCTTGAGAATCAGAACACGCTTTCCGGGCAACTCCGCCTCCTGTGTCATCGGCACGGGGACACACGAAGGCCTGCACATCACCGCGTACCGGCACCAGGCAGTACTCGGGCCGCACGGCGCAGGCCCTGTCGGTACCGCCGTCACTCAGCAGCGAAACGTCTGTAGCTCAACGGCGTTCGGGGCGGGCGCGACCGCCCCCGGACGCCGGCCCGTTCCCGCCGTTCCGACGTCCGTGCCACCCCGGTCCACCATGGGTGCGCCGCTCACCACGGCGCCCGCCCGGGCCGCTCCCGCCGCCCTCGGCGTCCGTGCCACCGGCTGCCGGACCGACGGCTCCTCCCCGCAGGGGCAGGGCTCCCCGGCCCTTTCGGCCCCGGCCCTTTCGGCCTCGGTGCCCGAAGTCGCCCCCGGCTCCATCGCATTCACTGCCGCTGTGACCGCGGCATCCGCCGTGTGCCCGCCCCGCGCGAACCCCGGGACGACGAGATGCAGCAGCAGGCACACCACCAGGCCCACCGCCGCTGCCCATCGTCGCCGCACCATCAGCCCCCTGACCCGCGTCTCGGTGGGGGAGGACGGAGCGATTCGGCCCACCGGGCCGGCGCCGGACCAGACCCCCGACACGGCCGGCTGCGCCTTCCAGTAGGCCGAGCACAGCCCGCCCCGTCAAGCCCTTGTGAGCCGATTCGCCCCGCGCGGCCGATTGCTGCCGAATTTCAACGGAAAGCGCTGTCGGCAATCGCTCGCTCTCCCGTGACGCCGGGTCAGCTGCCGCCCGGCACGCTCAGCACCTCGCCCGCCTTGGGCGCCCGGATGTCGAGCGGTTCGTCGAAGTCGCTGAAGGAGGTGGTGGTGTGCTGTGCGGCGCTCTTGTAGACCGTCCTGAGCAGATACGGCTTTCCCTCGGCCGCCACGTAGAACGTGTACGTCCCCGCCTTGTCCGCCTTGTCGGTCACCACCAACCTGACGGCCTTCGCACCGTCGACGCGGGCGGAGCCGCCCGTGCGTGCCGTGCCGAACGAGTCGAAGGGCCGTTCGCAGGAGGCGAGACCGTCGCCGCCGGCGCCGGCCGGGTCCACCGGCGTCTTCACCCACAGCTTCTGCTCGTCGGTGAGGCCCGGATAGTTCTTCCACTTCTGCAAGTGGGCCCGGTTCGGCCGGACGTAGTCGGTCTCACCGAGCCGGATCTGCTCCAGGGCGCTGCCCCCGGACCACGTGGTCCTGGATCTGCACCGGCTGTCGAGGTCGGTCACGAGGCGGTTGGCGACCGAACCGCCGCTCGTCGTGCGGTTGGTGATGTCGACGGTGACCGAGTTCAGCTTCCGCATCGTCGCGTTGGCCTCGTCGAGGATGTCGCCGGCGGACTTCTCCCCGCCGGTGTCACCCGCGCCGCACCCGGTCAGGGCGGCGCCCGCGAGCAGGCATGCGAGTGCGGTCGTCGTCACGGTAGTCCTGGCCTGCACGGAGCCCCCCTGCTGTTCGTTGGGTCCGATGATCGGCAAAGGAGCCTACCCGCCCCGCCGGGCTCAGGCCGCGCGGACCAACTCGACTGCCCTGCCGAGGGTTTGAAGCCGGTCATCGAGGGTCTCCCCGGCCGGGTGGAGACGAACCGTGTCCACCCCGGCGTCCCGCCAGACGCCCAGCCGCCGCCGCACCATCTCCTCAGTGCCGATGAGCGTGGTGGCCAGCACCATCTCGCCGGTGACCAGACCCGCCGCACCGTCCCGGTCGCCCGCCAGCCGGCGCTCCCGTACCTCCGCCGCGACCTCGGCCCAGCCCTGCCGGCTGTTGGCCGGTTGCAGAAGTTGGCCGACGCGGAGCCCATGCCGCCCAGGTTGAAGGCGGGTTCCTTCTTCCGGCCTGCGACCATGGCGCCCAGCGCCTCCTCGTCCCGGGCGAAGGCGACCTCGGCCCCTTGGCAGACGTCGAAGCCGGCGCGGCTGCGGCCGGCCCCTCGTGCAGCGGCGCGAAGTAGGCGTCCTCCGCGCCCTCCGGTACGAAGCTGGTGCCGAGCCAGCCGTCCGCGACCTGGCCGGTCAGCCGCAGCATGGCGGGCGACAGCGCGGCCAGAGAGACGGGCACGGCGTGCTCGGCCCGCGTGGACAGGCGCATCGGCACCGCCTCCCCACCGGGCACCCGCTGGGCACCTCGGGCATCCGCGGCACGTCCGACACCAGCGCCCACACCCGCTCCGGCGGAGCGGCGATCCACGTCGTCACCTCGACCGTCGGTCTGTCCGCGTACCGCGCGCCCGCCCACTCCATCGCGGGGTCAAGGGGGAGTACGGGCCCACTGCCGACAGCGGGAGCGCGAGTATGCGCCGCCGTGCCCCGGTGCGCGGAACCACGCTCGCAGGGCCGCGTACGCTACCGATGGCTCCGCCCCGGAAGATCGTCACGTCTGACGTGCCTCACGGTGGGGGAGCCATCAGGGATGGCGGTAGCCATGCCGATCCGTCGGCGGGCACGATGTTTCACGGTCGGGCGCGGTCTGGAAGGTCCGCCCGCGCCTTCGAGCGGAGGAACCACATGGGATCGGCGATGAGCGAGCGGAATCACCGCCGGCAGAGATGGGCGGCCAGGGGAGCCCTGGCCTCGGTGGCGCTGGCGGCGTTGCTGCCACTCGTAACCGGCGGTCTGAAGGGACTGCTGCTGCTCGCGGTCGGCCTGGCGGGGCTCGCCCTGACCGCGGCCGCGCTCTGGTGGGTCCTGTCCCGCCGGGGACCGGCCCGCACGGCGGCGGCCGCGCTGGCCGTCGTCGCCCCCGTCGCCGTCATCACCCTCTTCGCGGTGGCGAATCTGCTCTGGGTGGTCTTCGCGTCCCTGCTGCTGTGGTGCCTCGCGGTCTGGAGCGGCCGCTACGCCCTGCGCAGCACGGGCCTGCGGCCGGTACGCGTCAAGGAGTACCGCACGCCACCGCCGAAGCGTCCCTTCCTCCTGCTCAACCCCCGCTCCGGCGGCGGCAAGGTCGGGAAGTTCGGTCTCAAGGAGAAGGCCGAGGCGCTGGGCGCCCAGGTCGTCCTCCTCGACCCGGACCAGCACCAGGACGTCACCGCGCTGGCCAGGGACGCCGTGGCCGAGGGAGCCGACCTGCTCGGGGTGGCGGGCGGCGACGGCACGCAGGCCCTGGTCGCCGCCGTCGCGGCGGAACACGGCGTGCCGTTCCTCGTCATCTCGGCCGGCACGCGCAACCACTTCGCCATGGACCTGGGCCTGGACCGCGACGATCCGTCCACGTGCCTCGACGCCCTCACCGACGGGGTGGAACTCCGCGTCGACCTCGGCTTCGCCGACGAGCGCCCCTTCGTCAACAACGCGTCGTTCGGCGCGTACGGGGCGGTCGTCCAGAGCCCGGGCTATCGCGAGGACAAGGTGGGCGCGGCGCTGGAGCGGCTGCCCGAGCTCCTCACCCGGCAGAGCGGCCCGCGGCTGACGGCCGGCGCCGACGGCACCACCATCGCCGACCCGCAGGCCGTGCTGGTGAGCAACAACCCGTACCGCATGGACGATCCGTTCGGCTTCGGCCGGCGCGAGCGCCTCGACTCCGGGAAGCTGGGCGTGCTCGCCGTCCGCGTCGACAGTGCCGTGGAAGCGGCCGAACTCCTGCTGGCCCCGCGCCCGGAGGGCCTCACGGTGCTCACCGCCCAGCACGTGGTCGTCGAGGCCGACGCCTCGCACCTGGAGGTCGGCCTCGACGGCGAGGCGCTCACCCTGCCCGCCCCCGTCCACTGCCGCATCGTCCGCCGGGCCCTGCGGGTCCGGGTGCCCCGCAACCGCCCCGGGGTCCCTGAGGCGCCGCCCCGCCTGGACTGGCGCCGGCTCCGCAAGCTGGCGGCGGCGGTCGGCCGTACCGCCGCACCCTCCCGCTCCTGGCGCACCTGAAGAAGGGCCCCGGCCGCCGTTCCAGGGGGAGGCGTCAGCGACAGGGGAGGCATCAGCGACCCCCGTCACCACGACGTACGGCCTACTCCCCGTCGCGGCACAACGCGTTCGCCACCAGCCGCATACCCGCCCGGTGCTGCCGCAGGGTGTCCTCGACGGAGGTGGCCCACCCGGTGGACATCGAGGCGGTGACGGCGACCCGGCCGTCGTCGCTCACCGCGTTCCGGCTCATGTAGCCGATCTCGTCCCCGCCGTGGCCCCAGGACCAGCCGCCGCACGGCAGTCTGGTCTTCATCAGCCCGAGCCCGTACCGTGCGGCCGGGTACGGCACCTGGAACTCGTCGTTCAACGGGACCGTGCGTTTCATCTCCCTGAGCTGCGCGGGCTTCAGGACCTTGCCTGCGATGAGGTCGCGGAAGAAGCGGTTCAGGTCGGCCGTGGTGCTGATGAGGCCGCCGGACGCGTTGGGGTCCTTGTACAGGGTCACGTCCACGAGGTTCGGCTTCGTGCCGAACCGCTGGTAGCCGCGCGCGTGCGGCTTCCGGACGGCGGGCGAGTCGCCCGGGTGGTACGTGTGCCGCAGCCCGAGAGGCTTCAGCAGGCGGTCCCGTACCTGGTCGTGCCAGGTGTGGCCGGTGGCCTTCTCGATGACCATGCCGAGCAGGATGTAGCCGACGTTCGAGTAGCTCCAGCCCTTGCCGGGCCGGAAGTCCGGGCGGTGCCGCATGGCCCGTTCGACCAGCTGCTCGGGGGTGAGCGGGCGGAAGCGGACCTCGTAGTACTTCTTCGCGGTCTCGATGCCGGGATAGTCGTCGTGGATGCCGCTGGTGTGCTGGAGCAGCTGGCGGACGGTGATCTTCCGGCCGTCGTTGCCGTTGCCGCGCACCACGCCCGGCAGCCACTTCTCGACGGTGTCCTCCAGCGCCACCTTCCGCTCGCCGACGAGTTGGAGTATGACGGCGGCCACGAAGGTCTTGGTGTTGCTGGCGATCCGGAAGTAGCCGCCGTCGGGTACGGGGCGGCCCGTACGGATGTCGGCGGTGCCGCTCGTCACGGTGTAGGGACCGTGCCGGCCACCACTCACCCGGGCCTCTACGCCGATGGCGCCCGTGTCGCGTACGGCGTCGGCGTCGCGCTGGAACGGCGTGTGCCGCGCGGCGGCGGAGACGGAACTGTCGTCCGCGCTCACCCCGGAGACGGCGTTGGTGACGGCCGGCGGTAAGGCGACCGCCATGGCGAGGGCGGCGGCGATCCCCAGTGTGACGCGACGGCGGCGCGGCTGGGCATGTCGTCGGGACGGGTTGGCTGACACGGGATCCTCCAGAGGTTCGGACGCTGTGTGCGCAAGCACCACCGACGCTAGGAGCGGGGCCCCTGGGCGGGCGTCGTCCGCCGGGAGGGGCGGGCGGGGCAACTTTCGTTCCGTGCCCTGCGTCTCCTGGGATCGCCGGTCATACGATGCCGGCAGGGCCGCGAGGGGAAGACCGCTCGGCGAGCGGGGACCAGGGACGGGGACGGGGTTGGGCATGACGGGGGGTTCGTGGCGGCGGCACGGAACGGACCGGTCGGCACGGTCCTTACTGGTGCCGCGCGGCTCCTTACCGGCGTCGGCCGGTTCCGTACGGGCGTCCGCCGCCGCGCTGCGCCGCAGGCTCGCCGGGCGCCCCGCGGACGTGCTCGTCGCCGCCGTCCTCACCGGCATCGCGGTGCTGCTCCGGCTGTACCAGCCGCTGCCCGACGGCGTCGGCCCGTGCGCCGCCGTCATGGCACTGCTCGTCGGGACGTGCCTGCCGCTGGTGTGGCGGCGTTCGGATCCGGGTCTCGCGCTGGCCGCCACAGCGGCCTGCTATCTGACGGGTGAACTGCTCGACCCCGTCGGTGACAACGCCCAGTCCGTGTTCCTGGCCTGCTACTCGGTGGCGCGGCACACGCCCGCGCCGCGCAGCCTCCTCGCTCCCGTCGCTCTCACCACGGCGCTGCTCGCCCCGGAGTCGGCCGACGGCCGGCTGAACGTGTTCTCCTCGGCCGACACCGCCATCCCGCTCGGCCCCGCCGACTACCTGGTGGCCGCCGCGATGGCCGCCGCCGTATGGCTGCTGGGCGCGTCACGGCGCCGGCTGTACGCGGACGCCGAGCGCCTGCGCGACCTGGCCGAACGGCTCCGTGCCGAGCAGCGGGTCAGCGCCCGGCGCGCGGTGGCCGCCGAACGCGCCCGGATCGCCCGCGATCTGCACGACCTGGTGGCCCACCACGTCAGCGCGATCGCCTTGCAGGCACACGCGGTCACCGTAGTTCTGCCGGACGACTCGCGCGCCGCCGGTCAGGGGGTGGCGGCGATCAGCGAGGCGGCGGACACCGCGCTGGACGAGATGCGCGGCCTGGTCCAGTTGCTCGCGGACACGCCGCCGGACGGTGGCGCCGCGCCGCTCCCGCAGCCGTCGCTGCGCCACCTGGAACGGCTGACCGGGGAGTCAGAGGCGGCGGGCTGCCCGGTCACGCTCACGGTGACCGGGCCGACCGCGGAGCTGCCGCCCGCCGTACAGGTCTCGGTGTACCGCGTCGTACAGGAGGCGCTGTCGAACGTACGCAAGCACGCCGGCGCCGTACCCGTCCGCGTCGGACTGGCCTGCCGGAACGGCCGGTTGACCGTCACGGTGGAGAATGCCGCGCCCGCCTCGGACCGTTGTCCGATGCCCGGCTCCGGGCTCGGGCTGATCGGCATGCGCGAGCGCACCGCGCTGTTCGGCGGCACGCTCCGCGCGGAACCTGCCCCGGACGGCGGCTGGCGGGTCGTGGCCACGTTCCGTCCGCAGGACGGCAGCCCGTACGCGCCCGCCGACGGCGTGTACGCGTCGGAGGACGGCCGATGACGCCGCCGGTGCGGGTGCTGACCGTGGACGACCAGGAGCTGGTCAGGACGGCGCTGCGGGTGATGCTGCGGCGGCGTTCGGATGTGGAGGTGGTGGGCGAGGCGGCGGACGGCGCGCGGGCCGTCGAGGCGGCGTACGAACTGCGCCCGGACGTGGTGCTGATGGACGTACGGATGCCGGGCATGACCGGGGTGGAGGCGACCGCGCGGATCATCCAGGGCTGGCCGCACCCCGGACGGCTACCGCGCGTGCTGGTGCTGACGACCTTCGACCTGGACGAGTACGTGCACGCCGCGCTGCGCGCCGGGGCCAGCGGGTTCCTGCTGAAGAACACCACGCCGGAGCTACTGGTCGAGGCGATCGGAGTGGTCGCGGCGGGCGAGGCGATGCTCGCGCCGACGGTCACGCGGCGGCTGATCCGGACGTTCTCCGACCTGCCGCCGCCGCTGCTGTCCGGCGTGCGGCCCCGCCCGTCAGCGGCCGACGGGCCGCCCGGAGCCCCGGACGACCCGCTGGACGCGCTCACCCGGCGCGAACGTGACGTCGCGGAACTGGTCGCCCGCGGACTCTCGAACGCGCGGATCGCCGGGTCGCTCGGCTTCAGCGAATCCGGCGTGAAGAGCACCGTCAACCGCATCCTGACCAGGCTCGGACTGGAGAATCGCGTACAGATCGCGATCCTCGTGCTCGCGGCCCGGCCCACGACGGAACAGGGTGACGGCTAGGCGCCCTTCGGCCCCGCCTGCTGCACCACCTCGAACGACCAGAGCGTCGAATCGCTCGCCGCGGGCTTGGGGCGCTCGCCTCCCTCGCCGCCGCCCTGGTGCGCGGCCTTCATCGGTCCTTCCATCCAGGCCTGGAACGACGCCTCGTCACGCCACCGGGTGTAGACGAGGTAGGTGTCGGTGCCCTCCACCGGGCGGAGGAGCTCGAACCACTCGAAGCCGTCGGAGCTCTCCACGGTGTGCGCGCGGGAGGCGAACCGCTTCTCCAGCGTCTCCCGCTGCTCGGCGGGCACGGTCAGCACATTGATCTTGACTACGCTCATGGCCCCATCTTGCCCGATGGCACATCTGCGCAGGCTAAGCCCTGCGCCATCGGGAGTTTTGAACGCGTTCAAACATGAGGATCGGCCGACGGCCGCGGACGACCTCGTACGGCGGCTCCGCAGCCGTGGCGTGAGATGAGCTCTGGTCAGCCCTGCTTCCTGCCCTGCTCCAAGGCCTTGCCGGTCATGTCGGTGACCTGCCCGGCCGGGGGCGTGTCCGCTTCCACCTCGGTGCCGAAGTCGGTGAAGTCCATGACCGTGCGCACCGTGACCCGCTGAGGCGAGGGCGAGGCGTCGGTGGAGGACCGCTCCGTCGACCCCGGTGCGGACTTGAGGGTCATGTCGACCTGCTGACGGCGCATGCGGCCCTCTTCGTCGAGCCACACGTCCATCGGCAGAGTCGGGCCGACCTGCTGGCGCAGCGCGTCGCCGTTGGGCAGCTCGGCGACGTCGACGGAGACGCGGTAGTGCGTGGTCTCGACGCCGTCGATCGTGGCCGTGCCCTTCTTGGTCACGTCCTTTTCGGTGATCGCCTTCGCGTACGCCGCGGACTGCGCCGGATCGCTCATGGACCGGTCGCCCGCGCCCTGCTGTGCGGAGACCTTCCCCAGGTCGATCTTGATCCAGGGCTTGCCGCCCGGCGCCTGCCCCTGGGGCATCTTCTGGTACAGCACCTGATCGACCACCCGCTGCTCGATCCGCTGCCCCTGCACCGTGAGCGTCATGACGCTGTCGCCGTTGTCCAGGTCCACGGCGCCCTGGCCGTTCGCGGACTCCGAGGCGCCCTGGGCCGAGGTCTGCACCCGCAGCCTCACCTTGGCGGTGTCCTCCTCGGTCGTCCTGTCGTAGGCGGAGCGCACCGCCTGCGTGCCCTGCTCCTGTGTGTTGCCCTGCGCCGAGGAACCCCGTGCGCCGTCACCCGTGCCGTCGTCGTCGCCGCAGCCGACCAGCACCGTGCCGGCCAGCACACCGGCGACGCCTAAGGCGCAGACCTTCCTGCCGTTGCCTGCCGTGCCCATCGAACCAGCTCCTCTCAGGTGTGATGCGACCCAAGTGCCCATGCCGGGCATGAACACACTTGTGTGCTCGAAGAGTTGGTTTCCGGGAGGATTCCGTCCCCGGCCGGTGCGCTCGGCGCGAACCCGGTCAGCGGCGCCCGCGGAGCTTGCCCAGCAGCCGCTGGGCCTGGGCCCGCTTGCGAGGATCGGCGGCGGCCCGCCGTGCCTGCTCGGTGGCGCGCCGCCCCTGCGGGCTCCGGGCGAACTGCTTGATGCGATTCAGGATGCCGGCCATGATGCACTTCCCTCGTGTTGTGACGTCGTCTTGTCTGTAGCTCGTTTACCCCTCCGACGAGGTGCTCAGCCCTTCGGCCGCCCGGACGGTGCGCGACCGAACGTGTTTGCCGCCGGAGTCAGAGGCAAGTCGGAGTCCATGACCGAAGAGAACAAGCGCACGAATCAGAAGCCGACCACCATACGGGCGACGGAGTCCAAGACCCGTCGCACCGCGGACAAGGCGACCGCGCCGACGGCCCAGGCCACGAAGCGCGCGTCGGCCAAGGCCGATGACGCGGCGTCAGCCGTCAAGGCCGGCGCCGAACGCTCCGCCGAGACGACGACGGCGGCCGCGCAGACCGCGGCCAGGAGTGTCGAGGCGGGCCGCCAGGCCGTCGTCGCGGCCTCGGGCCAGGTCGCCGCCACGGCGAAGACGGCCTGGACGGCGATCGCCCACCGCAAGGCCGTCGCCGCGGGCGTCGGGGCCGGCCTGACCGCCCTGAGCGCCGCGTCGTACGCGGTGGGACGCCGCGCGGGACGCCACACGCACGGCCCGCTCACCCGGCTCACCGGCGGGCGGATCTGACCCGAGGCGAGGGCGCTCGGCAGGACGCCCACAAGGCCGGAAGGCGGCGCGGCGCATCACCGGGCGTCCCGGTGGTACGCGGCGCCGCCTCCTTGTGGTGCGGGCGCGGTCCGGCGGTTCGCCGCGTGGCCTGGCGCACATCCTGCCCTCACAGCGGTGCCCCTCTCGCGCGTGACGGCTGTGACGAGGAAGGATGAGAGCGCAAGCGAAGGATCACACCCATGTGGAGGAGCGGGCCCATGCAGCACGAGCGAGCGGGCAGTCCGGCCGGTCCCGAAGATCTCGTCGACGTCGCTCGGCTGGTCACCGCGTACTACGCGCTCCACCCCGACCTGGACGACCCGGGGCAGCGCGTCACGTTCGGGACCTCCGGACACCGCGGAACCTCACTGGCCGGCGCTTTCAACGACGACCACATCGCCGCGACCAGCCAGGCCATCTGCGAGTACCGCGCGGCCCAGGGCATCGACGGCCCGCTGTTCCTGGGCGCCGACACCCATGCTCTCTCGGAGCCCGCGCGGGTCACCGCGCTGGAGGTGTTCGCCGCCAACGAGGTGACGGTGCTGATCGACGACGCGGACGGCTACACGCCGACTCCGGCCGTCTCGCACGCCATCCTCACCCACAACCGCGGCCGTACCACCGGCCTCGCGGACGGCGTCGTGGTCACCCCGTCCCACAACCCGCCCGCCGACGGGGGGTTCAAGTACAACCCGCCCAGCGGCGGCCCGGCCGCCTCCGACGCGACCTCCTGGATCCAGGACCGGGCGAACGAGATCATCCGCGGCGGCCTGAAGGACGTCCGGCGCATCCCCCACGCCCGGGCCCTCGCCGCGGCCACCACCGGCCGCTACGACTTCCTGGGCACCTACGTCACCGACCTGCCCGGCGTGCTCGACCTGGACGCGATCCGCGCGGCCGGGGTGCGCATCGGAGCGGACCCGCTGGGAGGGGCGTCCGTCGCCTACTGGGGCCGGATCGCCGAACAGCACGGCCTCGACCTCACCGTGGTCAACCCGCACACCGACCCCACCTGGCGGTTCATGACGCTGGACTGGGACGGCAAGATCCGCATGGACTGCTCGTCGCCGTACGCCATGGCCTCCCTCATCGAGCAGCGCGACCGCTTCGACGTCGCCACCGGCAACGACGCCGACGCCGACCGGCACGGCATCGTCACCCCGGACGCGGGCCTGATGAACCCCAACCACTACCTCGCCGTCGCCATCTCCTACCTGTACGCCCACCGCGACCGCTGGCCCGCCGCCGCCGGTGTCGGCAAGACCCTGGTCTCCTCCGCCATGATCGACCGGGTCGCCGCCGACCTCGGCCGCGAACTGGCCGAGGTGCCCGTCGGGTTCAAGTGGTTCGTGGACGGGCTGGTCGACGGCACCATCGGCTTCGGCGGAGAGGAGTCGGCCGGGGCGTCCTTCCTGCGCAGGGACGGCTCCGTGTGGACGACCGACAAGGACGGCATCATCCTGGCGCTGCTCGCCTCCGAGATCACCGCGGTCACCGGAAAGACCCCGTCGGAGCACTACGCCGCACTGACCGCCCGCTTCGGCGAACCGGCGTACGCGCGGATCGACGCCCCGGCGTCCCGCGAGGAGAAGGCCCTGCTCGCCAAGCTCTCCCCGGCGCAGGTCAGCGCGGACACCCTGGCCGGGGACGCCGTCACCGCGGTGCTCACCGAAGCTCCCGGCAACGGCGCACCCATCGGCGGCATCAAGGTGACCACCGACAACGCCTGGTTCGCGGCCCGGCCCTCGGGCACCGAGGACGTCTACAAGATCTACGCCGAGTCGTTCCGCGGCCCCGACCACCTCCGTCAGGTCCAGGAGGAGGCCAAGACCGTGGTGCTGACGGCGCTTTCCAGCTGAGCACCGGCACGCGACGGCCCGGGCCACATCACGGTGGCCCGGGCCGGGTGGGCTTCAGCTCCGCAGGCTGTGGGCGGGCAGGACGGCATGCGCCGCCGAGGAGAGCGCGTCCTCGTCGGACGTGAAGGCGGCCGGCGTATCGACGGCGCCGGGCTCGGCGCCCTCCGGCCACGGGCGGGCGGTGAGGATGAGGCAGGCGTATCCGAGTTCGGCCCGGTCTCCGGCGGGACGAACCGGGACTCGAGGTGCTGCACGGTCAGGACGGCCGACCCGGGCACGACCAGCAGGCCGACCGGCAGACTCGGCCGCCCGGTCGCGTGGACGAGGCCCTCGCCCGGGGGAGGCCGGCGCCGGTCAGCAACTGCTCGATGGCCTTCGACGTGGCCTCGGGGCCGTTCGCACCGTCTCCGAGGAAGCAGGCCAGGAGGTACGGGACGTCCCCGCCGGGGGTCGTGCCCCGCCAGGACAGGACGACGAAGGAGCCCAGGTCGTCGGTGTGCACAGGCTGCGTTTCGGCTGAGATCGAGGTCACCGCGGAACCGTATCGGCGCACCGGCGGGCACCCGGCCCTCTCACCCGACTGGACCACGCCCCGCCGGGCTCTCCACAGGAACGAGGGCACATCTCCCGCGGGTACCGGTTCGCCGGGGTGGAACGCGATGCAGGACACTGGGAGAAGATCCGACCCGGGAAGGACCGTCACGTGATCATCTTCGGCACCAAGGGGTACCTGTACCAGCTGGCGATACTGACGCTGGTCTGCGGCCAGTGCGGCAACCCCGCCGCGCACACGCTCAGGAAGCGCGTCACGAAGTTCACGCTGTTCTTCGTGCCGCTGTTCCCGATCTCGACGAAGTACCTCACCCAGTGCACCTTCTGCGGTGCGGAACAGAAGGTGACCAAGGAACAGGCGGAGCAGTTGCAGGCCCAGAGCGAGAGCGGCGACGGCGGCCAGACGTACGGGCAGCCGCAGCAGCAGCACCGGTTCTGAGCCGGCCGGCCGTCCCGGGGCGGGGAGGTGCTCAGCCGGTCGTGAGCACCTCGTCCGCCAGGCCAAGGTGCCGCCGGAAGGCGTCGCGCCCCTGATCCGTCAGCCGCACGACGCGGGAGCCGTCGCCGTGCACGAGCCAGGACGCCTCCAGCGCGCGGTGGAACACGGCCGCGGCCACCGCGCCCGCCACATGAAGGCGCTGCTCGGTCCAGTCCAGGCAGGTACGCACATGCGGACGGCCCGCCGCCCCCACCGCCCCGTCCGCGATCCCGATGCCCGTCAGCCATGCCGCGCCGGACGCGGTGAGGGCCGGGCCGGACTCCCAGGACAACAGCCCACGAGCGGTCATGGCATCGGTCATCGCCACGGCGAGGGAGCCGCCGAGATGGTCGTAGCAGACGCGGGCGAAGCCGACGGCGCGGTGCCTGCGGGCAGCGGTGAGCGAACGGACCGGGACCAGCCGGCGGGGCGCCCTGGCCGCCAGTGCCTCGATCATCTCCGCGATGCCGGCATCCGCCAGCCGCACATAACGGTGCCGGCCCCGGCGCTCCTGAGCCAGCAGACCACCGGTCACCAGCCGGTTCAGATGGCTCGTGGCCGTGGACGGCGCGACACCGGCGACGCGGGCCACCTCGGAGGCCGTCCAGGCCCGGCCGTCGAGCAGGGCGAGACAGATCGCGGCGCGCGTGCGATCGGCCAGCAGCGCCCCCAGTGAGGCGAGATCCGGTTCTTCGGCATGGACGTCGGGGCTGGTCACCGACCGATTGTCCCCGGCCGACACTTCGACGCGCATCGAAACGTCCCGCCCGTAGCGTCCTGGGCCATGACGACCGACACCCACCGTGTGATCCAGCCCAGCGTCCTCTACTTCGGTACGCCCGTCGTGCTGCTGACCACCGAGAACGACGACGGCTCCTGCAATCTCGCCCCGATCTCCTCCGCATGGGCCCTGGGACAGCACATCGTCCTGGGCATCGGCAGCGAGAGCCGGACCGTGCGCAACCTCGCCGAGCGCCCGGAGCTCGTGATCAACATCGCCTCGCCCGAGCTGTGGGAGCACGTGGAACGCCTCGCACCGCTCACCGGGGCCCACCCCGTGCCGGAGGCCAAGCGGGCGCTGTACCGCTACGAGCCGGACAAGTTCGCGGCGGCCGGACTCACTCCCGCCGCTGCCGACCTCGTGAAGCCGCCGCGTGTGGCCGAGTGCGCCCTCCAGTTGGAGGCCCGGGCGCGCGCGTTGACACCCGGCGGAGCGGGTCTCTTCTTCAGCGTCGAGTGCGAGGTCCTGCGCGTCCACGCCGCCGACCGCGTCGTCGTGGCCGGCACCCACCACATCGACCCGGCCGTCTGGAGCCCGCTCATCTACAACTTCCGCCACTACCACGGCCTTACCCCCGAGCTCGGTCACGGCTTCCGTTCGGAGACGGCGAGGGCCACGGCCCCCGTCGCCTCCTGACCCGCCCGCACCGAACCCACGAGCTGACCTCTTCGCCCGGTCACGGCGCGGGCGTCGGCCCGTCCGCCCGGCGGCGCCGTTCCAGCAGCAGCGCCGCACCTGTGGCGACCGCCCCGGCGCCCTCCCACAGGCCGACACCGACGAAGACACCCGGCGCTCTCCCGCTGAGCGCCGCGACGGTGAAGACCGTGCAGGTGAGCAGCCGGAACGGAACGGTCCACCGGAAGAAGGCCCGCCAGTCGGCCAGCGCCGCCAGCACGTAGTACACGCCCATGTTGAGCGCCGCCATGGACGACGCCATTAGGAACGCGGGCGTGAAGTCCCCGGCAGCACGCTCGCCCGGGGCGGCCAGACCCAGCAGCGACAACTGCGTGGCCGGTGAGACCAGGCCCACCGCCCCGAGGGCGGCGGCGAGCACACCGAAGACGGCCATGGTCCAGCCGGAAACCGAGCGGGGGAGACGCACGCCGGGATCGTATCCATGTTCGACCGGCGGCCGGGCCGGTTCCGTTCGCTTTCCCGGACGGCACCGAACCGTGTGGCAACCGGAAGATCCCGGGTACTCGTCCCGCGGGCCCGGACCTGTGTGGGCCGATGGGCCTCCAGCAGTCGATCAGGAAAACGGAGGCGAACAGATGAGCACCGTCAAGGAAACCGTGGAAGTCGACGTCCCTATCCACACTGCCTACAACCAGTGGACGCAGTTCGAGGAGTTCCCGAACTTCATGGAGGGCGTCGAGGAGGTAAGGCAGCTCGACGACCGTCACAACCACTGGACCACCAAGATCGGCGGAGTACGGCGCGAGTTCGACACCGAGATCGTCGACCAGCTGCCCGACGAGCGTGTCACTTGGCGCACGACCAGCGGAGACACCCACCAGAAGGGCACTGTCCGCTTCCAGCGCCTGGACGACACCCACACCCGGGTGGAGCTTGTGATGGACGTCGAGCCCAGCGGCGCCGTGGAGAAGGCCGGGGACGTGCTCGGCGCGATCGACCGCCAGATCAAGGGCGACATGAAGCGCTTCAAGCAGTACATCGAGAAGCGCGGCGGCGAGTCCGGCGCCTGGCGCGGACGCATCCAGCCGGGCGGCGGCACCGGTCCCACCCCCCTCTGACACCCAGGCCCCGACCCGGCCTCCACCACAGACCCGGTGGAGGCCGGGTTCTCTTGTGCCCGCCCTGGTCCTCGGTGCGCCCTCGTTCCTGATGCGCTCGTGTCCCCGACGCGAGGAATGTGTGGCGTTTCGGCCATCTCAGTGACATGCACCTGTCCAAGTCGGTCTGCTGGTGGCACGCTGCCCTCTGGTTCGCAGCGACACCCCTGCCTGACCGGGTGGATGCCCACCACCCGGCCCCCACAGCAGAAGGAGACCGCGTGACAGGCATACCTCGTAGCCTTCGCTCCTCCGGCAGCGGCACCCGCGTTCGTCGCACCGTCCTCGGCGCACTCGCCGGCGTCGCCGCGCTGCTGGCGACCGGCGTCACCGCCACACCGGCGAACGCCGCGCCCGACCCGGGAACGGTGGCGCCCTCGGCGCAGGAACGCGCCCTCGACTTCTGGACTCCCCAGCGGATGCGCGCGGCCACCCCGCTCGACGTCCTGTCCGTCGACCGCTCCGACGTGCGGGCCTCGGACATCCGCAAGGGCAAGGCGACCGTCGTGGCACCCAGCACACCCGCCTCCGACGTCGGCCCCCTGGCGATCCCCCACGGCGGCGGCCCGTGGACCGGGGGCGGAGCGGTGACCAAGACCGCCGGGCGGGTGTTCTTCACCTACCAGGGGCGCACGGCCTCCTGCTCCGGCAACGCCGTCACCAGCGCCAACAAGAGCACCGTGATCACCGCGGGCCACTGCGTGAAGATGGAGGGCGCCTGGCACACCAACTGGGTGTTCGTGCCCGGCTACCACGACGGGCAGCGCCCGTACGGCACCTGGACCGCGTCCAGGATCCTTTCCACGCCGCAGTGGACGGCCAGCGAGGACATCAACTACGACATCGGCGCTGCCGTGGTCGCCCCGCTGGACGGCAAGAAGCTGACCGACGTCGTCGGAGGCCAGGGCTTGGCCTTCAACACCGGCTACAGCAAGGCCATGTACGCCTTCGGCTTCCCCGCCGCCGCTCCCTACGACGGTGAGAAGTTCATCTACTGCAGCGGCACCACCTACCGCGACTTCCTGCTCTCCAGCGACCACGGTCTGACCTGCAACATGACCGGCGGCTCCAGCGGCGGCCCGTGGTTCACCCAGTTCAACGAGGCCACCGGGACCGGGCTGCAGTCCTCGGTGAACAGCTTCAAGTACAACTTCCTGCCCAACGCCATGTACGGCCCGTACTTCGGCGCGGACGCACAGAACCTCTACCAGAGCGCCCAGTCGTCCTGAGCCATCGGCCGGCCGGGAGCCGGGTCCTCCTCCGGACGGTGGGGGAGGCCCCGGCTCACGGCGTCGCCGCGAAGAGAAGCTGCGCTGCGGCCGGGTCGCCACCGAACCCCCGGACGGCGCCGGGGTGTCCGCCCATGAGCCGGCCGCGTGGCGGTTCAGTGAGCCGCGCACCCGGCTCACGCCCGAGCTGCTGCTGGCCGAGGTCCGCGACACCATCGACCAGCTCAACGGACACCCGGACTCCACGGACCGCTGTCTGGCCGCCGTCGACGGGTTGCTCGCCGACCGGACCGAGCAGAACCGGCCCGCCGCCTAGGGCCTGTTGTGAAAGTGCTGGTCACAGCCACTCGTTGATGGCTGCGACCAGCACTGTCGCTTCGT